>DYRC01000068.1 GCA_020718925.1 Desulfonema limicola | reverse complement strand
TCACAGGGGATTGCCCCTACAAAATATCAAAAAAATTGCGGACAGGTACTTATTTCAATAAATCAGTTTCTCACAACTGCGGCTGCTGAAAAGCTGTCAGCAAGAGATACTGCAAAATTAGTCAGAGAGGGAAAATATCACATTGAAGCAGATTTCAATCTGGCAAGAATTTCTTCTCTGAGATCAAAAAAAGACGGTTCTCCCACATCTCTGGGATAATTCAGCGTAACTTCAAAAATTTCAATAATATGGCACGGATGTCCGCCCAGCACCACAATCTTGTTTCCCAGCAGAATCGCCTCGTCAATATCATGGGTTACGAAAATCACAGTAAAGTTTTCAATTGCCCAAAATTCAATCAGTTCTTCCTGAAGCCGGGTTCGGTTAATCGTATCCAACGCAGAAAACGGCTCATCCAAGAGCAGAATATCCGGATGCCCCATCAAGGCTCTGGCAAGACACACCCGCTGCGCCATGCCCTGAGACAGCTCATGCGGATAATGCTTTTCAAAGCCGGACAATCCCATGATCTCCGTGAGTTGAGCGCAGCGTTCTTCCAGATTTTCCGACTCGCCCCTAAGTTTGCATCCGAAGATGATATTCTCTTTGGTCGTAAGCCAGGGAAGAAGGCTGGGCTGCTGAAACAAAATAGATCTTGACGGGTGAGGTCCTGTGATTTTCTTATCATCCACCCGTATTTCGCCGGAAGACAAAGGTAACAGTCCGGCAATCAGGTTCAGCAGCGTGGATTTGCCGCACCCGGATTCGCCCAACACCACAACAAAATCCCCGTCTTCCGCAGTGAAGCTGACGTCTTCTAAAACAGTCAGCCTTCGTCCTGCCGGAAGCGAAAAGGTTTTGGAAATATCTTCAACAATAAGCCCCATGATGCCTGTATTAATCGAACAGATTCTCCATAATGATTTTTCCCTCCCCACTCAGAACATGGTCAATATCCAGCAGAATTTTAACCCCGGTATCCAGCTTGGCTATCGCAAGAATGTGCTTGGTATCCGTACCCATGCCGAAATACGGCGTGTCTTCGATATCTGCCGCTTTCATGGACAATACTTCAGACACGGAATCCACGACAATTCCCATCAGCATATTTTTATTTTCAGCAGAATGTTCCATGACAACAATACAGGTTCTGTCGTTATACGGATGCTCATCCATGCTGAATCGAAGCCGCAGGTCCATGACCGGAATCACTTTGCCGCGCAGGTTGATGACGCCTTTGATATGCGGCGGCGTCTGTGGAACAGAACGTATCGGAACCATGCCGATAATTTCTCTGATTTTCAGAATATCAATGCCAAATTCCTGCTCGCCCAGCGCAAAGGTCAGATATTTCCCTTCTTTATTGAGCATGGATTTCGATGTTTTTTTGGCTTCGGTCGATCCGCGGTGAAGAATCTCAATCGCGAGATTTGTCTCTTCGTGAAGCATAGAGACCTTCTGTTTTATGGTTCTGTCCGCGCTCGCCGCATCCGCAAAACGGATATCCACAAATTTTTCCAGATCAATCAGCGTACCGATTCCCATGCTTTTGTGCATGTATCGCTGAATTTTATCCAAATCTTCAATCGCCGGATATAAATCGCCGCATTTGATGCCGCGCGATTCTTTCAGCACATTTTTGAGCAGCGGCACTTTCAAACCTAATTTTTTATCCGGGTCTAAAAATCCCACCGCGATTTCAGCCGCAGTTTCCGGTTTTTTTTCAATGAACCTGCCTGCCTGAACCACCGTATCTGTAAATTCGTAAACCGCGTCAGGATATTTTTCGATAATTTCATTCCGAATGGCAATCACGCAGCACGGATGCTGTTCCCATAATTCGCCGGATAGAAATTGCAGCTCCGCAATCCCGGAAGCAATGGCTTTGGTGCCAAGGGGTTCTGCCACCATGAATCCGCCGGATTCCGGGTTGGCGTTTAAAAACTCCGGCATCAGGATCGGATCAATGACCTCGAAATTGACATCAATGCCTTTTTCGCCCATCACACCGGAATTTAAGCCGATTCTTTTAAAAAACATGTGGCAGAGCATGTGATGAACCGACAACGTGTGGGGAATATAAAAGGATTTGCCTTTGAAGAAATTCTGATACGGCTCAACATACAGCCCCTGCTTGTTGCGGACAAAAATACTGCCGTTTTTATGGGTCAGGATAATCAGTTTGATGGGAACGCCCATGCTGAATAAGTCCATGGCTATCGGCGCAAGCACACATGCCGCGTCCACCGTGCCTTTTGCCAAAGCTTCCCGGACAAGATTCCAGCCTTTCATGCGCTGAAGTTCCACGTCGAAATATCTGGGCGCAACGATCCCCTTGTCAATCAGATGTTCAATCACACCTGCCACCAGATGATCGGTAATCTGAATATGCGCGATTTTAAGTCGTACTTTTCCCGAAGAAGAACTTGCGTGATGCCGGGCGTGTATGTCTGAAAATTCTTCGGTTTTTTTTGTTCCGAAGGCTTCGTCAATCTTATTTTTCAACTCTTCCGAATTGAATGGCTTGGCGACAAAGCTGCTCACCCCGGCTTCTATCGCCTTTTTTTCCTGACGCAGTTCACCCTGACCGGTTGCCATCAGAAAGGGAATGTCTTTGAAGTTCTCGCTGGCTCTGACCCATGTCAGCAGTTCATAGCCGCCCATTTTGGGCATGTTCCAATCGCTGATGATAAAGTTGATACCGGTCTCCTGTTGAAGCTTTTCAAGGGCTTCTTCACCGTTTCCGGCTTCTATAATATTTTCAAATCCTAGTGATTTCAGGCTTTTAAGCTCAAGCTTACGCATAGTCGTTGCATCTTCGACCAGCAATATCTTGATATCTTTAGGATCAATCGTCATGGCGGCAACCTCCGATGTTCGCTCTTGTTTTTTTAATGACAACATACTAATACTCAAATATCTTGCGTTTGTAAATAATTTAAACTTTTCAGAAGAAATTCGTGTCAGAAATGAGCAGCAGGGTTTTTCAGATAAAAGTGTCTGAAAAAACTGTTTTTTTCTTGATATTTCTGCAAAAATAATATAATTATATATTGTAAATTCTGCAAATTACCGATTTCGGAGGATTCGATGGATTATAAAAACACGCTCAACCTTCCGGTTACAGACTTTCCCATGAAAGCCAATCTGGCGGTGAAAGAGCCGCAGCAATTAAAGGCTTGGGAAGAGATGGGCATATATCATAAACTCAGAAAAGCGTCCGCAGGCAGACAGAAATTTGTTCTTCACGACGGACCGCCGTATGCCAACGGACATATTCACATCGGCACTGCGCTGAACAAAATTTTAAAGGACATTATTGTCCGCTCCCGTCAGATGGCGGGTTTTGACGCGCCGTATGTGCCGGGCTGGGATTGTCACGGGCTGCCCATTGAACATAATGTGGATAAAGAACTGGGCGATAAAAAAATGTCCATGACGCAGGCGCAGGTAAGAAAGCTGTGCCGCTCGTATGCGGAAAAATATCTTGATATTCAGCGCGAAGAGTTCAAGCGGCTCGGCGTGATGGGCGAATGGGAAAATCCCTATCAGACCATGGCATATCAATATGAAGCTGTGATTGCCAGAGAATGCTGCAAATTCGCACTGGAAGGCAGTCTGTTCAGAAGCAAAAAGCCGGTGTATTGGTGCTGTTCCTGCAAAACCGCCTTAGCCGAAGCCGAAGTCGAATATGCGGATGATTCTTCGCCTTCGATTTTTGTCAAATTTGAAATGATTGATGAACTGCCGATGTTTAAAGGCAAAAAAGCCTCTGTCGTGATCTGGACCACCACGCCCTGGACAATTCCGGCAAATCTGGCGATTGCGCTTCATCCTGAGTTTGAGTATGTTGCGGTTGAACCTAACCCCCCGGACCCCTTCCCTGAAAGGGAAGGGGGAGAAAAACTCCCCTCTCCGTCTCGGGGAGGGGCGGGGGAGGGGTTACTGATCATGGCGCGGGAACTGACCGAATCCTGCATGAAAACCTTCGGCATTTCCGACTATTCGATTTTGGCAACGATTGACGCCAAAACTCTGGAGAAAAAACGCTGCAAACATCCTTTATATGATCGGGAATCTTTGATTGTGCTGGGAAATCATGTAACGCTGGAGGCTGGCACCGGCTGTGTACACACGGCTCCCGGACACGGACGCGAAGACCATGAAGTGGGTTTGGAATACGGGCTTGAGGTCTATTCGCCGGTGGACGATCACGGCTGTTTCACGGATGAGGTGGGATTTTTCAACGGACAGTTTGTGTTCAAAGCAAATCCCAATATCACTGCAAAACTCAAAGAAAACGGTGCGTTGCTGGCAGAGCAGAAGATCAGCCATTCTTATCCGCATTGCTGGCGCTGCAAAAAACCGGTCATTTTCAGAGCCACGCCCCAGTGGTTCATTTCTATGGAAAAAACCGGTTTGAGACGCCGTTCGCTTGAGGCAATTGACCGGGTGAACTGGATTCCGCATTGGGGCAGAGAGCGCATTTACGGCATGATTGAAAATCGCCCGGATTGGTGCGTATCCCGGCAGCGGGCGTGGGGTGTTCCGATTACCATCTTTCACTGTGAAAGCTGCGGTCATGTGGTGATGAATGACGCGATTATGAATCGGATTTATGATGTGTTCAAAGAATACGGCGCGGACGCATGGCTTGAAAAAGGCGATGACGCATTTTTGCCTGACGGGACGGTCTGTGATAAATGCGGACATACCAAACTCATCAAAGAAACCGATATTTTAGATGTGTGGTTTGATTCGGGCGTCAGTCATGCGGCGGTTCTGGAAACCCGTCCTTATCTGAAGTGGCCTGCGGATTTGTATCTGGAAGGCAGCGATCAGCATCGGGGATGGTTTCACAGCGCGTTATTAACGGCTGTCGGATTGCGGAACAAAGCCCCATACAACGCAGTTCTGACGCACGGCTTTGTGGTGGATGAGCAGGGCAGAAAAATGTCCAAATCTGTCGGCAACGTGGTCGCGCCTGAAACCGTGATCAGCAAATACGGCGCGGAAATTCTTCGCCTTTGGGTATCCGCTTCGGATTACCGCGATGACATCAGTATTTCTGAGAGAATTTTAAAGCAGTTAAGCGATGCGTACCGCCGGATCCGAAATACCTGCCGCTTTATGCTCGGCAATCTCAGTGATTTTGATCCGGCAAAACACGCGGTGGCATATAACGAGATGCCGGATATTGATAAATTTGCGCTGCATACTTTGGGCAGATTGACGGACAAGAGCCGGAAAGCATACAGCAGTTTTGAGTTTCACATTATTTATCATGCACTTTATAACTACTGTACGGTGGATTTATCGGCATTTTATCTGGATATTTTAAAAGATCGGCTGTATACTTCACCACCGCAGTCGTCTGAACGGCGAAGCGCACAGACCGTGATGTATGAAATCCTGAATGCAATGGTAAGGCTTATGGCGCCGCTGCTTCCGTTCACTGCCGAAGAAATTTGGCAATATATGCCGCCCGCAGGCAAAGCAGAAAGCGTTCATCTGATGCTGCTGCCTGAGATCAGTGCCGATTGGAAAAACGAGGAACTTGCCAAACGATGGGAGTTGATTCTGAAAGTGCGCGGGGAAGTTACCAAAGCATTGGAAGACGCCAGAGCGCAGAAGCGGATCGGGCATTCGTTAGATGCGGCAGTAACCTTATCGGCGGATGGAGAAATCGGTGGCGTTTTACGTCACTATTCTGATATACTCAGAGATATTTTTATTGTGTCGCGTACGTCTGTGTCAGACTCGGCTCTGAGCGAGGCGTATCAGAGCAAAGAAGTTGAGGGGCTTGTGATTCGCGTTGAGCCTTCGGGCGGACAGAAATGCGAGCGGTGCTGGATGTATGAAGATTCGGTGGGACAAAGCCCGGATCATCCTACAATCTGCAATCGGTGTCGGGATTCGCTTGCAAAAATTTCATAATTACATAATTATTACGGCGGGGCATGTCCCCGCCCCAGTCATATATTGATGAGGAGAAGCGTCATGTCGGCAGATTCTGCGATAAAAATTTTGCTGGTGGAAGATACGCCGGTTGTCCGAAAAATGGAACTCAGAGTCTTAAAAAAAATCGGTTTTTCCGATATTCTTGAGGCAGATGACGGAGAACAAGCCATTGCCAGATTGACAGAGCAGGAAGGGATAGACCTGATTATCAGCGATTGGAATATGCCTAAAAGAACCGGCTACGAACTGCTGACATGGGTGCGCTCTCAGGAAAAGTATCGGCATATTCCGTTTATCATGGTAACGTCTCAGGCTGAAAAAAAACAATCTGATAAAGCATATCAGGCAGGCGCAACCGATTTTATCAGCAAACCCTTTGAAGTGGCTGAATTAAAAGAAGCGATTGACAAAGCCTTCGGAAGCGCGCCCGAACAGAGCTTTCAGGAAGCAAGTGTTCCCCGAAAAGCTGCGCCGGGCAAAGCTCTGCTTAAAGTGGCACACATTCAGATTACCGATCATCTGCCGCTGGGTGTTTTAAAGTATCTGATCACTCACCGGAACATTTCCCCTAAATATTTTGACCTTGAAACCCGCTGTATGAGCGGCTGGAATCCGGTGCGCCAAGCCATTGAAAGCGGGGAAGTTGACGCGGCATTTGTGCTTGCGCCGATAGCGATGGATTTGTTCAGCGCGAACGTTCCCATTCGCTTGGTATTATTGGCACATAAAAACGGAAGCATCTGCGTTCAGAATATCAGAAACGAAGACGGGGTGTCTCTTTCTGAGTATTTCAAAGGCAAAACATTTTATATCCCTCATCTGCTGTCGGTTCACCACATGTTGGCAGATATATTTTTAAGCGAAATCGGATTAAAACCCGGACTGGTCGGCAAAGACGATACAAATGTATTTTTTGAAGTGGTGCCGCCGATCAGAATGCAGGAATTTATGGTGAAAACGCCCACTGCCTCCGGCTTTACCGTAGCAGAACCTATGGGAACCAAAGCCATTGCTGACGGAGAAGGTACGCTGTTGTTTCTTTCCGGTGAATTATGGCAAAATCATCCCTGCTGCGTTCTGGTGATTCGGGAAGACGCGATCAAGGCGCATGAAGATGCGGTCTATGAGTTTGTTCACAATATTGTTCAGGCAGGACGATTTATTGCGTATACTCCCCGCACCTCTTCAGGCATCGGCGTTGAATTTCTTGATCCGGACAAAAAACTGGGGCTGAAAATTCCTATTTTGGAAAATGTCCTGAAAGAGCCTATGGGAATCAAAACCGATGATTTATTTCCGGTAATTGAAGATTTAGATATAATCCAGCAATATATGAGCGATAAAATGGGCATCGGAACACTCATTGATTTGGAAAAATTTGTTGATCTGAGATTTGCCGAAGCTGCATATACGGACTTGGAAATACAGCGTCGTCCCTCTTTGTTTCAAAAGCCTTCTGATATTGTAAACCGCTTAATCAGCAGACACAGATGAAAAACTTCTTGCATGAAATGACAATTTCTATTATGCAAAAGGACGTTATATTGGGCATGATGATGAACTTTTAACCAAAAGAAAAGGAGAAGAGATGAAAATCAGGATGTTGAAAATCGGGGTAATGGTATTGGCTGTTGCCATGGCTGCTACGACAGGCATGGGATACGCAGCAGAAAGCAGCGTGGATGACATTACCAAAGAAGTACTGACCGGACCCAATGAACTGAATCCGGAAAAGATTCTGGGACCCGGCGGCGTGGTGATTAACACCTCCAAAGACATTATGATGAGTTTCGGCGCGACAACACGGTTTATTCCGACATCGGAAAGCAATTGGGATTTCGGGTTAAGTGAAGCAGTTCCGGGATATATCAAAACAGCACCGCTCAAAGCATTTGCAGACGGCGCTTTGGATACGGCAAAAGCTGTTGAAAACATCAACACCACCTCCCAGTCCTTCAACAACTCGCTGGGGCGCGGCGACAAAGCAACGATTGCGGCTTTCAGCGAATTTTCCGATGCAGTATATCGGGCGGCTGACACACCCGCTATCAAAGGCAGTGCCACGCTGAATGCCGGAATTTCCGATTTTGCCGGAAAAGTAACCACCTTGAAAAATACGGCAAATGATTCGATCAATGGGATTGCGATTCCGGTTGCCAGTCCTGTGGCAACTTCGGCAGCAAACGCAGCAGCAGCAGCGGCGATTCAGCCGAATGCCACATTAGCCACAATTACCGCAGCAGCTTATGCCGCAGGTAAAACAACCTATACTGCTACTCTGAGCGCGTTCACAGACGCACAGCAGAAAGCAATTGCCACAGTTTCCGGTGAAGCAGCGGCAAAAGCAGCAGCAGCAGCAGCAGCCACTTCGGCAGGCAGCACTGCCCTATATGCCTTTACCGAAGCAATGAAAGCAGGCTCTGATCAGGCAACCGCAGCAAAAATCGCTCAGGAAGCAGCAAGACAGGCAGCACTGACTCCGGCAAATAATGCGGCGGCATTGGCAGCTTCAGATGCGGCATCAGCAGCAGTTATCAGTTCTCAGGCAACAGCGTTGGTCGGCGGCGCAAGCGGATTAGCCAAATCAGTGGCAGTGAACATTATGAAAAATAATCCCAATGCCACGATCACCGAAGCAACGGCTTATACCACCGCATTGAAAGCCAGTCTGGACGGTTTTAAGCCCTATTATCTTGCCAGTTCTTTTTTCAGAACCCATTCCAACGAATCCGGCAGTGTCAATGACGGCTATTTCCGAAATGAGACCAAGCTGTATTTCAATGCCATACCCAAAGATAGAAAATGGAGCTTTTATGCGGCATTGGAATTTGACCGACCTTTGGATACCGCAACTGTTGATAACCGGGGCGGAAAAACCGATACGTCCAGCAACTTCGGCTTGGAGCGGCTCAATGCCAGCGTTGAAATCATTCCCGAATATCTGAGGCTTCATGCAGGCTGGGATGTGTGGGGTGTTGACATTATTGAAGCAGGGTCAATGGTCTATGGCGATGATAATCCCGGCTTCTGGATCAAGGGAAAATATAAGGATCAGATTGCGTATTCGCTCGCATGGCTCAAGCTTCAGGATAATGATTTTCAAATCAGCGCGGCAAACCACAGCGGCGCAAATGATGAAGACCGCGATCTTTTAGGCGGTTATGTGGATTACAAGTTCTGCCCGACCAGCAAAGTAAGATTTTTCTATTTATATGATCGGATTCGGGAAATTCCGTCCACAGACCTTCTCGGATCGCTTGCCGCTCAGGCAGGGTTGGCAGATTATGCAGGTATTTACGGAAACAACGGCGTTCTTAAAGCCAGAGCAACGTCCCCGGATACCAATGCTCACAATGTCGGCGCGTATTATGTCGGAACATTAGGCAAATTCGGACTGATGGCTGAAGGTGTGTATAAATTCGGAAAAGCTGAAAGTACAGGCTTAAAAGGCGTGTATAATGGCGTTAATACGATTCAGTATGATGATTTCGATATTCAGTCTTATGGGTTTTCAGGAGACATCAGCATTGAGTTGAAAGACGTTGTGGGCTGGATGAGCCTCAAGCCCCATATCGGATTTATGTACACTTCCGGCGACAATGATTCTATGGACGACAAGCTGAGCGGCTATAGCGGCGCTACAAATGCTCAGAGATTTGCTGAAGCGTTCGGCGGTGAAAATACTATTATTGCAGATACCAATTTTGCTTACGGAAGCGCTCTCTATGGCTATATTCCCGAATTTCATGGCAACGGCACACCGGTATTTGTCGGCGGATTGCAGAATTTTGCAGGCAACGGCAACGGACGCGGCGATAACCCCGGCATGACGATGTTCAGCCTAGGAATTACCGCAAGACCCAAAGTTTTTCTGATCTATCGCACCAACGTCAATATGTTCAATTGGAACGAAGATGTTTATGTCAGTAACATGGTAGATACCGGCGCAGAAGCAGCACTTGCCGGCGGCAAGAAAAAAGCACCCACCAGAATAGAATCCGGTTATGTCGGCACTGCATGGGATAACGAAGTTACGGTCGCGCTGAGCAAACACATGTTCATCAAAGGACAATTTTCTTTCTTCTTACCCGGCGAAGTGATGAAAAATGTTACCAAAGCACTTTCCGGCGGAACAGAGACCGATGAAATGGCTACACGCGTTGCAGCAGAATTGATTTGGAATTTCTAACCTCTTACCTCTCCCCCGCCCCCTCTCCGAAACGGAGAGGGGAGTCAGATATGATATACTCTCCCCCTTCCCTTTCAGGGAAGGGGGCTGGGGGGTTAGGTCAGATTGAGAAAGGACATCCCATGAAAACCTTGAAAATATGTCTGCTTTTATGCCTGATACTTTTTGCGGGTTGCGCTTCCGCGCCGGACATGGTCAGCACAAAAAAATCCGAAGGTGAAACATATTCCGCAGACGAAGTACGCCGAATGACGGTTGACCAGCCTTTTCTGATTTCCGGCGATTATTTTCGGGAAAGAGAACAACGCCCTGCGATAGAAATCAGTAAATCAGAGCCGGAGCGTCCGAAAACCGTTCAAGCGGTGAAAACGCCCGAAGCCGCACCTGAACCTCGCAAAACTGCTTCTTCTGCCATACTTCCGATAAAAGTCGGATTTCTGTTATCTCAGCGTGTTGCTGCCTCATCTGCCGCAGCAGTTTTTCGTGCCATCTCCGAATCTGCAAAAAACTTTCCGGTGTTGGTGATGGAGCAGGAAGACATCGCAGAAACATTGCAAAATTCGGATTGTCTGAAAAACGAAGATACGATGTGCGCGTCCCAGAATCTTGGCGCATATCCGGGACTTAGGATGATAATTATGCTTGAACAGCTTGATATTGCTGAAAAATTTCCCGGAAATGTGAATGCAAAGTTTTCACTGACCGATACAGGAATTGATTTTTCCTATCCGGGCATGAATTTTGGCAAAACTGTTCAGAACAAAGATGATCTGCCGATGGTGATTCGGGAAATTGTAACCAGCATGTTGTCTTATGCGGTTAAAAAAAGCGAGATCATGCCGGTATTTTGCCGTGTTTTTTCTTCTGAAAATGGAAAATTTCACATCACTGCCGGAAAACTATCAGGTCTGAAGCCCGGAGATCAGTTGAACATTTCTGCTCAGGGAAATCTGATTAAAAGTCCTGCGGGTATGCCTGCCGGATGGATTCCCGGAAAACTCAAGGGCGTTATCAAAGTGGAAACCTTATTCGGAAAAGATTTTGCCGCATGTTCTCTGATCAGCGGAGATATGCCAAATTCTTACGATATTATCACTGAATAATATAAACCATTCAGTCTGAAGGGAAATATAGCTATGAAAATTGCGCTGGCACAGATAAATCCGATTATCGGGGATTTTGATCATAACTTTTATAAAATCAGTCTTTTTGCGGAAAAAGCCAAAGACCTGCTTTGCGATCTGGTGATTTTTCCTGAACTTGCCGTATCGGGCTATCCGCCCAGAGACCTTTTGGAAAAAAAAGATTTTGTCAGAACCAATCTGGATTGCCTGAACAATCTGGTGTCCAGCATACGAGGCATCGGCGTTATCTGCGGGTTTGCGGATAAACATCCCAAAGATGACGAAAGCCTTTTATACAATGCAGCCGTGTTGTTTGAAGATACGCATATTTACCATCGGACATACAAACGACTGCTGCCGACCTATGATGTGTTTGACGAGCGCCGCTATTTTATGCCGGGTGAAAAATCCGAAACCGTACTTTATAAAGGCAAAAGAATCGGTATCAGTATCTGTGAAGACGCATGGAATGACAAGGATATTTTTCCGAAACAATATTATCAGAGCAATCCCATATCGGATCTGATTCAGGATGGTGCAAACATTCTGGTTAATATTTCCGCTTCCCCGTTTCATGGCGGAAAAAGAGATTTCCGATGGAATATTCTTCGTGCAATCTCTCAGAAATACAAAGTTCCGCTGATTTATGTCAATCAGGTGGGCGGCAATGACAGCGTGTTGTTTGATGGCGTCAGCACGGCATTTGATTCTTTCGGCAATATGGCTGCCAGAGCCTGCGATTTTGATGAAGATATGGTGGTGTTTGATCTGGAAAGCTCAAAAGGCAGTTTTCATCCGGTCTCTTTTTCTGAAACCGAAGCCATGTTCAAATCTCTGGTGATGGGAACGCATGATTATGTGAAAAAATGCGGATTTTCCAAAGTGGTGCTGGGATTGAGCGGCGGCATTGATTCCGCGCTCACTGCCTGTATTGCGGTAGAAGCTTTGGGCAAATCCAATGTCTCCGGCGTGTTTATGCCGTCTCGCTACACATCTGAAGAAAATTATGAAGATACGAAAGAATTGGCAGATATGTTGGGAATCAGCCTGACCGTGATTCCGATTGACGGCATGTTCAGGGAATTTCTGACCCATATTTCTCCTGATTTTGATGAGAAAAATCCGGGTGTTACTGAGCAGAATATTCAGGCGCGGATCCGCGGCACGATTCTGATGGGGCTTTCCAATAAAAACAATTCCCTGCTGCTGACCACCGGCAATAAATCCGAGCTGGCGGTCGGATACTGTACGCTTTACGGCGATATGAGCGGCGGGCTGGCGGTGATTTCGGATCTCCCCAAAACCGTTGTGTATGAACTTTCCGAATTTATCAACGCACAAAACCAGCGCATTCCGCAGCGGATTATTGATAAAGCCCCGTCTGCCGAACTCAAGCCGGATCAGAAAGATCAGGATGATCTGCCGCCATATCCTGTTTTGGATAAGATTCTTAAGGCTTATGTCGAAGATTTGAAAACGCCGGATGAGATTGTGGAAATGGGCTTTGAATGGTCATTGGTCAGAGATGTGCTTTCGCGGGTGGACAGAAACGAATATAAGCGGCATCAGGCAGCGCCCGGTCTGAAGGTTACGTCAAAAGCATTCGGATATGGGCGGCGGTATCCGTTGGCACAGAGATATTATGCCAGATTGTCAACATAAGGATGAAAACAGATATGAGTGAATTAACACTTATAAGCGCTTATCAGTATTCTCTGAAGCCGCTGATTGAGGCAGCACTGAGCAATCAGATGAAACTGCTGAAGGCAGGGTTGCGCCGGACAGAAGAGCGGATCAGGGAATTTGAGGAGAGATACCGGATTCTCACACAGGAGTTTCTGAGCCGTTTTGAGAATGACGAATTTGAAGAGACATCGGAGTTTGCCGAATGGATCGGGGAGTATCGGTTACTGAAAAAATTACAGCAGAAAATAGGAATTTTGCAAGAGGTTCGTTTTGCTAATTGAGGACTATTTTCAGCAGATTCATGATTTAGCAAAAAAATTTTCTAACTATACTAAAACAACTTCAGCTTTTTTACGCCAAGCGATAAATCGCCCGGCTAGAAGCTCAAGCCCGCTGAAGCGGGCTGATATTAGCTGGCTTCAGCCTGCTTTGGCTTCTATCCCTGAAATTTATTTCGGGGCGTAAGAAAAGCAATAAATATGCCAAAAAAATCAAATTCGGAGTAGTATCCTTGCTGAATTTTCAAATTATCGCACAATCCGAAGCCTCACGCGCACGCGCCTGCATATTTGACACCGCACACGGACAAATCAGAACGCCGGTGTTTATGCCGGTCGGAACACTGGGAACGGTCAAAGCTGTGTCGCCCGAAGAACTTATCGCAGCAGACGCTCAAATCATCCTCGGCAATACCTATCATCTCTATCTCAGACCCGGATGCGATATTATAGGTCTTTTTTCCGGGCTTCACGGGTTTATGAATTGGAATCGCCCGATTCTGACCGACAGCGGCGGATTTCAGGTCTTTTCTTTGGCAAAATTATCCAAAATCACAGAGCAGGGATATGCGTTTCAATCGCATATTGACGGCTCAAGCCATCTGCTCACGCCTGAAAATGCGATTACAGTTCAGCATTGTCTTAACTCCGATATTATGATGTGTCTGGATCAGTGCATTCCGTATCCGGCAGAACGCAAACAGGCAAAAGACGCGCTCGAACTGACCACACGCTGGGCATTGCGCTGCAAAACCGCATGGGATGAGACCGGCAGAAAAAACGCGCTGTTCGGCATTGTGCAGGGCGGGATGTTTGAAGATTTACGGAAAATATCTGCTCAAGCCTTATCAGAGTTGGATTTTCCCGGTTACGCCATCGGCGGACTCAGCGTAGGCGAACCCAAAGAAATTATGTTGGAAATGGCAGCCGCCACGCTGCCGGAACTCCCCGGTGCAAAGCCGAAATATGTGATGGGCGTAGGAACGCCCGAAGACCTTGTGGAGATGGTAACGCTGGGCGCGGATATGTTCGATTGCGTAATCCCCACCAGAAACGCCCGGAATGCTCAGTTATTCACAAAATACGGCGCAATCAATATCACCAATGCCTGCCACAAAAGCGATACAAATCCGATTGAAGAAAACTGCGATTGCTATACCTGCCGCAATTATTCCAAAGCATATCTGCGCCATCTCTATATTTCCCGCGAACTTTTGGCATATCGTCTGAATACGATTCATAATATCCGCTATTACACGCGCCTGATGCACACCATGCGGGAAGCAATCTGCAATGGCAGTTTTGAAGCGTTCAGAA
>DYRC01000067.1 GCA_020718925.1 Desulfonema limicola | reverse complement strand
ATCAGGTGATTGTCTGAACCGGGATCTACGGGATTAAGGGATTGCCGGGATTTAACCCCTCCCTGCCCTCCCCGAAACAGAGAGGGGAAACTCCCCATTCCCTCTCAGGGAAGGGGGGCGGGGGGTTAGGTCAATCCTGAAATTCTGAGAATCTTGGTTCAGGACTGAAATTGCTTGTGCGGAGCCGGATTTTGGGTTAAATGTGAGGCTGTAATCACTTGCAAAGCTGGTAACATAAGTATCTGTCCGCAATTTTTTTGATATTTTGTAGGGGCAATCCCCTGTGATTGCCCTGATGCAAGGGTAAGCACAGGGGATTGCCCTGATGCAAGGGTAAATACAGGGGATTGCCCCTGCAATATTGCCGAAAAATATATGATCGGGTACTTATATCAAGTATCGTGTGAAAAAGGAACGCCGAAAGATTGAAAGTCAGTAACAGCAGTGTCCCATCAGGAGCAGTCAGCAGATTACTGTTGACAGAACGGAACTCATCAGGATAACCGACTCATCCCGAATAGATACGTCTGTCCGGAAATTCTCTGACCAAAGACCGCAGACGGTTTACCATATCGTTAAATGTGAAAGCTTTATCCGCCTTTTCTGTCCGACACATTTTTTCACCTTTCAGCCTCGTAATCTGATTAATACGAACCGAATTTATACCCACTGTTTACGTCATTCATTCACAAGATGAAAGGATTTTTCTGCTCAGAATCCAAAATTAGAATTGCAGAGCACTTCCTTTAGTCCGACATAAGCCCTCAAATCAGCCCTATCCATGCGATAATTTTAAAACTTGCTTTCACAGGGGTGATCCGATAAAATAGCCAATCAGATTTGTCAAGGTTTTCATCGCTATGAAAGATAAAAAAATATACTCATATCCGACCGATCACATGCTGACCGTAGGGCTGGGGTTTTCCATATTTTATTGGCTCTGCGAATTTTTTATCAGCATGTTATCCACACATCACGGCAATGCGTTAGTTCAGCTTTTCGGAAAAAGCATAGACGACGTATGGACCCGTATTGTCGTCTTATGCCTGTTTATGATCTTCGGCTCTCACGCCCAATACACCATTGACAAACGAAAAAAAGCAGAAGAATCGCTCCGCCGTCAGAACGAATATATGGAGGCACTGCATGAAACCGCGCTGGGGCTGATTCGGCGTCTTGAATTGAACGATTTGCTGCAAGCCATTATCAACCGCGCCACATCTTTAACCCGGATACCGAACGGATTCATCTATCTGTATAACGCAGAAAAAGATGAATTGGAAATGAAAGTCGGGACGGGTATTTTTACAAGTCATACCGGGCTGCGGTTAAAACCCGGAGAGGGGCTTGCAGGAAAAGTCTGGCTGAAAAAAGAAAGCACCATTATCAATAATTATCAGAGCCTGCCGGAAAAAATAGGACACTTTGATTCCATCCGCTGTATTATGGCAATTCCGCTGAAATCAGAACGAGGCGCTGACGGCGTGATGGGGCTTTGCCATACGGAAAAAGGAAAATTTATTGATTCGGAAAGCGCGGAGATGTCGGAACGCTTTTCAAAACTGGCATCTGTGGCATTATATAATGCCCGGCTTTATACCGATATGCAGCATGAACTGGAACGGCGTGAGCAGGCGGAAAAAGACAGCCGGGAAATGGAACATCAACTGCGCCGTTCTCAGAAAATGGAAGCTCTCGGAACCCTTGCCGGAGGCATTGCCCATGATTTCAATAATATTTTAAGCGCGATTATCGGATTTGCGGAAATGGCGATGATGTATGATGCTCCCGAAGGCTCGAAAACACACACGCATATCCGGCAGGTGGTCAATGCAGGACTTAGGGCGAGAGAATTGGTGCGCCAAATTCTGACCTTCAGCCGCGAGAGCCGGCAGGATAAACAAATCATTGCTATTTCATCATCGCTTAAAGAAGTGCTTCATCTGCTGCGGGCGTCATTGCCTGCAAATATTGATATTCGCCGGGAAATTGCTGAAGATGCGGGCTGCATTCTGGCTGATCCGACCGAAATTCATCAAATCATTATGAATTTATGCACCAATGCGGCTCATGCGATGGAAGACAAGGGCGGCATGATGACGGTGAGCCTTGCCAATGTTTTTTCCGATGGCGATTATGTATCTTTGAAAGTGAAAGATACCGGCTGCGGCATCAGCCCTGATATTATCGAAAAAATATTCAATCCGTATTTTACCACCAAAGCTCCGGGCAAGGGAACCGGGCTGGGGCTTGCCATTGTGAACCGGATTGTTCAAAGTCATAACGGCACGATTCGGATTCAAAGCAGGATCGGAGAAGGCACTGAAATTGAGGTACTTTTCCCCTTAGTGAAGCGAGACGTGGAAATCAGAACTGCCGGTCTGAGTATCCCGATAGGCAGCGGGCATGTTTTATTTGTGGATGATGAAGAATTGCTGGAGGAATTGGGAAAAGATATGCTGGAAAAATTGGGCTATACGGTCAGCAGCTTTACGGATCCGTTTAAGGCAATAGAACATTTCAAAGCTCAACCGAACATATTTGACGCGGTTATCAGCGATATTAATATGCCGCAGCTTACCGGCATTCAGCTTAGTCGTGAGATGCTGAATATCCGATCTGATATTCCCATCATTCTGACCACCGGTTTCAGCGAAGACATCACCCCCGAAGAGCTTTGTGCTATGGGAATCTTCGATATGCTGATGAAGCCGCTGACGATTCATGATTTGGCTGGCGCGGTACAGAAAGCGATTCATAACAAAGGCATTGGCGGTTTATCTTGACAATGAGATCTGAATGAATTAAAAATTAAGCAATTAAATCACTTTTAACTACTTGAAGGTAAAGAAAGTTTTCAATGCCAGCTCCAATTCATCCGGACATCATCTCTCATCTCATAGAGACAGAGCCGTATTATCTTGAAACAGGAAATGAAATCAGCCTGTTCAAAGCAGCATACCATTCCAGACTTCCGGTGATGCTTAAAGGTCCTACCGGATGTGGCAAGACCCGGTTTGTGGAATATATGGCATATCTGTTGAAAGTTCCGCTAATTACGGTTTCCTGCCATGAAGACCTGTTTGCATCTGATTTAATCGGACGTTTTCTTCTGAAAAATGATGAAACCGTATGGAGCGATGGTCCCCTGACGCGTGCTGTGCGGATGGGCGCTATCTGCTACCTTGATGAAGTCGTGGAAGCCCGCAAAGATACAACGGTGGTGATCCATCCGTTGACCGATAATCGCCGAACCCTTGTCATTGAAAAAAAGGGGGAGGTGCTGCCTGCTCATCCTGATTTTCTTCTGATTGTTTCTTATAATCCCGGTTATCAGTCTGTTCTCAAAGACCTCAAACAAAGCACCCGTCAGCGATTTGTTTCCATACAGTTCAATTATCCTGATATTGAGAAAGAATCTCAGATTGTTGCCGCAGAAGGAAATATTGATATTGAACTTTCGGTAAAATTGGTCAATCTGGCACATAAAATCAGAAATATCAGAGAACAGGGCTTAACCGAAGGCGCGAGTACCCGTTTGCTGATTTATGCCGCCCAACTGATTCAGCAGAATATTCCTGTAACTGAAGCCTGTAAAACAGCCATCTGCCTTCCCCTGACAGATGATGAGAATTTGCAGGAAACGATGAATGATCTGATTGCGGATATATTTTGAATTTTTTACACGGCAATAAATTGCCGCGCTATTATGGGTTATCCCTACGGGATAAAAAAAGTCCCGTAGGGATAACCCATAATAGCCCGGAAATTCATTTCCGGGAAATATTTGCCTATGGACACAATTGAAGAAGATACCATCTGGAGTTATTCCTTAGAACCTTCTTTCGGGGAGGCGGTCGCATTGGGCTATGATCGCCTGACAACTGCTCCGGACACAATGTCCTGTTACCACGCACTGATTCGTAAAGCGGGGCAGACCGGTCCGACATTGGGAAAACTGATGGCGGTTTTTCTGCCGCCCGTGCTGGTCTGTAAAAACAACAGGCTTTTGAAGCTTTTTGAGCATACGGTTGAGATCATGCTGAAAAAAGGAACCTACACGCTGGCGGCTCCGCTTGAATTTCTTTCAATCATGCTTGATGGCGGCGATATTAAATCCGCCCTTGTCTATCTTCGTCTGCTTTCTGAGATATTTTCTCAGGATTTTTCTTACAATCAGAGCCTTCGTCTGTGTTATATGCTTCCCAAAGCTTTAGGTCAATTTCCTCCTGAAAAACGAACTTGGCAGATTCGGCAATTGCGCCGAGTTGTCAGAGAAGATATTCGTCTTGCGGAGCTTTTTTCAGACGGTATGAAAAACGGGCTTTGCCTGCTCTCTCAAAAGGAGTTATCCCGCTTTATCACGATGGGGCTGACAAAGTTCCGCCTCAATCCGGATTCGGGGAAAAAATTTCTCTCTCTTGAATCCAAACTTGGCAAAGATACTTGTGCAGAGATGCAGTCAACGGTGTTTTTGTCTCAGATTCAGCAAGCATTAAACCGCTATCTCAGGGCAAGGATCGGAATTCAGATTGCAGTGAGGTCGCTGGCTTTGATAAAGCATGAGGTAACCGCACCTCCTCCGATGGTTGTTTCAGATGGAAAATTCATTTATCTTCCGGATGAAATCAGTATCTTTTCTCAGAAATATGAGAATATGGAAATTTACAAATGCCTGACAAAGCTTGAATCTGCTTATTACGAGTTTCATACCTTTGATTTTGATCTGGAAAAAGCACTCGAAAGAGCGGGGATATTGTCAGAGCCTTTTGAAATTGATTCCCAAAATCTTTCGGATATGGAACGATTCTTCGGTTTTTTTCCCATCAAAAAGCTTGCTTGTGATTTATTCACTATTTTTGAACATGGGCGTATCAGGGTTCTGTTATACCGCAATTATCCGGGAATCATCCGGCAGATTCTTCCCCTGCTTCAGCGCGAAGCTGTCCGTATATGTCAGAACACCCCGCTTTTCCATTTGTATGCCCGAATCGCTTTGGATATGCGCCCTCCCCAAACCGACATCGGAAAATTTATCGAAGAGTATGCCGCGCTGTTTGAAAGAAAAATCGGCGAAGATGATTCTGTTGAAACCTGTGCGGAATTGGTTTTTGAGACATATCATCATGCTTTTGTGAATCTGATAAGCGAGCCTTCAAACTCACCTAACCCCCCGCCCCCCTTCCCTGAAAGGGAAGGGGGAGATGTCATCACTGCTCCCCTCTCCTTTCAGGGGAGGGGCCGGGGGAGGGGTGCTTTGATTTATATCCCTCTGAACATCCCCTTCGGACGGATTCTTCGCCCGGATATTCCGTATCAGACGTTTCGGGAGTTTGAACGAATTGCTGAAACCTTAAAGAACCGGCTGAAGGAAAAAGGGATTCATGTATATAAATCAGACATTAAAAAGCTGATGATCCGAAATTCCGGCAGGCTTTCTGCGGATGAATTGAAAGAACTCATTTTCCGCAACGCCAAAGATACTGAAAATGCGTCTGAACCGGACTTGTCATGGCTCGTTTTATCTGATATTCAGTCAGAAATTGCAATGGATGACCTTCCAGTTTCCGGCACCGTGTTTTGGTACAGGGAATGGGATAGCAATCTCAACGATTATCTTCATCAGCATGTCCGGGTGTCAGATCGCTTTGTTGACGGCATTGAGAGTGATTTTTATCCGTCCGCACTTCAAAGACATCAGGGCTTGGTCAGAAAAATCCGCTATGCGTTTGAACTGCTCAAACCCCAAGGACTTGTAATCCTTCGCAACTGGACAGAAGGCGATGAATTTGATTATCGGGCACTGCTGGATTTTGTGATGGATAAAAAAGCAAAGCTGATGCCTTCTGACCGCTTATATATCAAGCGAATCAAACAGGACAGAGATGTGGCGGTGTTGCTTTTGGTAGATATGTCCCGTTCCACAGCCAATGCGGTTCCGGGAAATGACGCATCTGTCATGGATATTGAAAAACAAGCTTTGGTTTTATTTTGTGAGGCGTTGGACGTTGTCGGAGATGCGTTTTGCATTGCCGGATTTTCAGGAACCGGTCGTCTGGGGCTGGATTATTTCAGGATCAAAAATTTTGATGAGGCAATGGATAACACCGTCAGAAACCGTATCAGCGCAATGTCACCGCAGAGAAGTACCCGTATGGGCGGAGCGATTCGTCATGCAGTGACACAACTCCGACATCATCCTGCCAAAGTCAGATTGCTGCTGGTGTTAGGGGACGGATTTCCCAATGATGCGGATTATAAAGAACAATATGCGATTGACGATACGCACAAAGCCATCTGTGAAGCCCGTTCTGAAAATATTCATGTCAAAGCCATTACCGTAAATCTGGATGAAAGTCCGATGCTTGATGAACTCTATGGCAGTGTTCATCATCATGTGATTTCCGATGTTCGGGAACTGCCGGATAAATTATTGAGGATATATCGTGCGTTGACACGGTAGATGCTATAAGAAACTATTTTTATATAAAAGGAGGTTTCCAAGGACAACACCATGACCGAACTGAAAATTTCCGAACTGAAAATTTATGATCCGATGCTGCGCCGGATTATTCATTGGCTGGGCATCATGGCGGTCATTATAACCGGCTTTTATACGTTCGGGCTGCTCAGAGATGCGATTATTCTTATTCTGAATATTTTAAGCCCGTTTATTATCGCTTTGCTTCTGGCATACATTCTTGCGCCGGTGGTGATGGCGCTTCAGCATCGCTTCAGACTGGGGCGGATTATGGGAACGCTGGTCTTGTACCTTCTGGTGTTTCTGTTTATCGCACTGGTGTTGGCAGTGCTGATTCCCAAGGTGCTTTCGGAACTCATAGACTTGTTCAACACGGTCAGAGATGCGGTTCCCGGACTGTTAGACAAGTTATCTCAGAATAAATATCTGAAATTGGATGAAAATCTGATACGAGTTCTTCAGGAGAAAGTTTCAGAAGCCAAAATAGATTATGAAAAACTGGCGGAAAACATTCTCCCCCGTCTTAAAGATGTTGCATCCGGAGGGCTTGTTGCGGTAGGAAAAGCTACGGTAGGCATCTTTACCGGACTTGGCTGGACGATCAGCTTTTTTTCGTTTTTAAGCTTTGTGATCATTATCAATTTTTATTTTATTGCAGATTGGGAGGAAATCGCGCCGCTTCTTCGCAAGATGGTTCCGCCCAAGCATCGGGAACGGGTGTTTGATGTAACGGAGAAAATGGACAATGCCGTAGGCGGATTTCTGCGCGGGCAGTTGACTATTTCTGCCATCGTGGGCTGTCTGTTTGCTATCGGGCTTTTCGGCATCGGGTTTATCGGCTTTCCCGCGCTCCGCAATTATTCTGTGCTGATCGGAACAGCGGCGGCTATCGGCGGATTTATTCCGTATCTCGGCGCGGTTATCGGCGTTACGCCCGCGATTTTAATTGTTTTGTTGACCGGCGGCTTGACATGGGAAGTCAAGCTGATGAGTCTGGGCGCGGTGATGATATTATTCGGCGCGATTCATGCCACCGAGGGATTTATTCTTCAACCCAGAATTGTGGGCAAGGGCGCGGGGCTTCATCCGCTCGTGGTCATGCTGGCATTGATTGCCGGAAGTCAGTTCGGTATCGGAGGCATGGTTATTGCTATTCCGGTGGCGGGCATTATCCGGGTGCTGGTGCAGGAATTTTTTTGGCTGCCCATTGAGCGGCGGGAAGCGCAATTATCGGAGAAATCAAATGTCTGACAATCTTGTGTTTATTGCCGGAGCAAAAGCATATACTTATATTAAAGATGCGGGGCTTGCTCCTGATGATGTGAAAGTAATGTCCGGTGCGGCAGGCGGTCCGAAATGGCTGATATTAAAGCATCTGGATCGTGTTTTGTTTTCCTCATGGTTCAAAGATAGAAAAACGCCGTTGTTTTTAATCGGCTCGTCCTCCGGCGCGTGGCGGTTTGCCTGCGCGTCTCAGGCTGATCCGGTGGCGGCTGCCGAGCGGTTTGAGCAGTCCTATATTGCCCAATATTACAGAGGCGACCCTACTCCCCAAGACATCAGCCGCGAAGGACAACGGATTATGACTCAGGTGCTTGGGGCATCCGGCGTATCGGAAATTTTAACTCATCCGTATCTTCGCCTCAATATTATGACGGTCCGGTGCAAGGGGATTGCCGCAAGCGATCAGATATTGATTCAGGGCGCGGGGATGAGCATGGCGGCGTTGTGCAATCTGATTCACCGCCGGGGCTTGAAGCTCTTTTTTGAGCGGGCGTTGTTTTATGATCCCAGAGATATTCCGCCGTTTTTCGACATGAATGAATTTCCGATTCATCGGATTGCATTGAATGAGAAAAATCTCAACACCGCGCTGATGGCGTCCGGTTCGATTCCGATGGTCATGTCCGGCGTCAGAGATATTCCGGGCGCACCTGCCGGCACCTATCGGGATGGCGGTATTACGGATTATCACATAGACATTCCGTTTATCAAAGAGGATGGAATTGTGTTATTTCCGCACTATACAGATCGGATCATTCCCGGCTGGCTGGATAAAAAACTGTTCTGGCGAAAACCGAGTTATGCGGATAATGTGCTGCTGATTTGCCCATCTCCGACATTTCTGAAGCGGCTGCCGTATCAGAAAATACCGGATCGCACGGATTTTAAGCGTTTCAAGGGACAGGATAATGAAAGAACTGCTTACTGGAAAACCGCCGTGAAATTAAGTAAAATTCTGGCAGATGAATTTATGGAAGTTGTGGAAAGCGGCAGGATACGCGGGAAAGTCATGATTTCCTGTTATGATAGGCGATGATCTGTGGATACGATTCTCATAACAGATGATAATAACTATAATATTCAGGTGCTGATCGGCATTCTGGGCGATGAAAAATATCGCTTTTTAGTTGCATTAAGCGGAGAGGAGTCTCTTTTTATCGCTCAGACTGCGCTGCCTGATTTGATTCTGCTGGATATTCTGATGCCCAGGATGGATGGTTTTGAGGTTTGTCAACGCTTGAAAACCAATGAGGCTACCCGGCATATTCCTGTGATTTTTATGACCGCGTTTCAACGGGAAAAAGAATATGTCGTGAAAGGATTCGAGGTCGGCGCGGCAGATTATATCTTAAAACCGTTTCATGCGGCAGAACTCATTGCGCGGGTACAGACTCATCTTGAACTCAAACGCCATCGGGATCACCTTGAAGCGATGATTCGGCAGCGGACTGAAGAGCTTCAGGAAAAGTCAACCGCGCTCAAGGTCATGTTGGAAACGCGTGAAGAAATTTCAACAAATATCCATGAAAAAATCACCGCCAATGTTTATCATCAGATACTACCTATATTGGAAAAGCTTAGGGTTCCTCAAAGCCCGTCTCTTCAGACAACATGGGTAACGATGATAAAAGCAAGGCTTATGGAAATGTTATCGCAATTTCCGCAAAAAATTTCTTCATTCACGCTGACGCCTGCTGAAATTCAGATTGCCAGCCTTATCAAAGAAGGAAAAAGCGGAAAACAGATTGCCGATCTGCTTAATGTTGCTGAAGGCACGGTCAATTTTCACCGTAATAACATCCGCAAAAAACTGGGACTTATTCATCATCATGACCGCCTCAAAGCGTATCTGAAGCAGCTCAGATAAGCATTGAAATAATCAGCTTTTCATGTCTGTTTAAAAAGTATCAGGATTATATTAAACACTTTTTTAACAAATTTTTCACACTTTTTTAACAAAAATCTGATATTTATCATTTAATATAACAAAGATAGGAGGACAGAAATCATGTTTGAAAGTGCGGAACTCGGTCAGAAATTAAGCGCGGAGGAATATAAAAAGACAGAACCTCTGCTTCGTGCGGAAATGCTGGATATTCAGCGGAAATTGAAATCGGCGCAACTGTCGGTGCTGGTGATTATTTCAGGTGTTGACGGGGCAGGTAAAGGCGAAACCGTCAATCTGCTGCATGAATGGTTCGATCCGCGGTATCTGAATGCGGTTGCTTTCGGAACGGCTACGGATGAGGAAAACGCGCACCCGGAATACTGGCGATTCTGGCGTGAACTGCCCCCGAAAGGCAGAATCGGGGTATTTTTCGGTTCATGGTACACCGAGCCGATTGTCAATCGTGTGTTGAAACATACAAACAAACAGGAATTTTATCGTGAAATTCAGCGCATCAATGCTACGGAAAAGATGCTGGCGGATGACGGCGTTCTGATTGTCAAACTTTGGTTTCATTTAAGCAAAGAAGCGCAGAAGAAACGTCTGAAAAAATTGGAAAACCAGCCGGAAACCGAATGGCGCGTAACAAAGACAGACTGGAGAAATTTCAAAATGTATGAGCGGTTCCGCGACATTTCCGGTCAGGCGGTTGCTGCGACCAACATGCCCGAAGCGCCCTGGAAAATCGTCGAGGGTGCGGATGCCCGCTGGCGCACGGTTACGGTAACGCAATATCTGCTCGATCAGATCAGAAGCAAACTGACACAAATATCCCAGTCTCCCGTACATCAGGCAGAACCGATGCCGAAACCCGAAAGAATGCCGATAACCATCTTGGATAAACTGGATCTGACTCTGAAATCCGAAGATGATTATAAAACTCAGTTGCTGCGCTGTCAGGGACGGTTGAATAAGCTGTTCCGGCAGGCAAAAAACAAAGGCATTGCGTGTGCGCTGGTATTTGAAGGATGGGATGCCGCAGGCAAAGGAAGCGCTATCCGGCGGGTTACGCCGGCATTGGATGCGCGGGATTACCGGATTGTTCCGATTGCCGCGCCGACAGACGAAGAAAAAGCGCAGCATTATCTCTGGCGATTCTGGCGATGGCTGCCGCCCAAAGGAAAAATCACGATTTTTGACAGAAGCTGGTACGGACGGGTGCTGGTGGAGCGGGTGGAAGGCTTTGCATCTTCATCCGAATGGCAGAGAGCATATCCCGAAATCAACGCGTTTGAGGAGCAGCTTTGTTCGGATAGGATGTTACTGATCAAATACTGGCTGCACATTGATCCGGATGAACAATTACGCCGATTTAAGGAACGTGAAACCGTGCCGTACAAACAGTTCAAAATCACCGAAGAAGATTACCGCAACCGCGAAAAATACCCGCAGTATATGATTGCGCTCAATGATATGATCGAACATACAAGCACCCATCACGCGCCGTGGAGTCTTATCGAAGCCAACGACAAGGCATTCGCGCGCATCAAAATCCTGAATATTTTCTGTGATCGTCTGGAGGATTGTCTGTAACAGCATTCTATGAGTAAGAACGTTTCCAAAAAAGCATTTTATTCCGAATTTGTGTGCAGGCTGCTGTCTGCCAAAAATCTGAACAAGCTGGAACGCGCCATCGGCAAATATGATGTGGGCTTTCTGTTTGTCCGAATAGCCGATTTTTATGCTTATGTCGAAGCTTACGGCGTCGAAGCCGGATTTGAGATGCTCAAAGCATCGGAAGAAGAAACAACTGACCGGTTCAGCAGTTTTTTCCAAGGCTGTGAGATTATTTTTACAGAAAATATCGGCTTGAATGAGCATGTTATCTGTTTTTATCTTCCGGAAAAACAGACGTTCAATCTATCGGATCAGATATTGTCTTTTCGCTCGGATATTTGTGAACGGATCAGCCGCAAAATTTTGGCAGAATACAAGCCGGATATGTCGGTCGGATATTCGCGGGCAGACAGGCAGAGTAAAGGCAGTTTTTATAAAATCGTGTTCAAAGCAATCTGTGAAGCGCAGAAAGCTGCAAATATCAGTCTTCCTTACGACACGCTGAATCTTCGGAATTATTT
Organism: Desulfonema limicola; assembly: GCA_020718925.1. Taxonomy (GTDB): domain Bacteria; phylum Desulfobacterota; class Desulfobacteria; order Desulfobacterales; family DYRC01; genus DYRC01. The sequence continues at coordinate 2,798 of DYRC01000067.1, read as the reverse complement.
TACCGAAATCCTTGAAAAACAGATGCTGCAATCTGTGTATCAGCCGATAGTGAATCTTAAAACCGGCAGCATTTCCGGATGGGAAGCATTTGTCCGGGGTCCTGAGCAGAGTTATTTCCGTCAGCCCGCATCGCTGTATGCGTATGCCTCTGAAATCGGCATGGTTTCTGTGCTGGATAAAAAATGTGCAAAACAGGCGATAAGCGATTTCGGGAGCAGTTCTTCCGCACAGCGTCTTTTTATCAATATTCATACGGATTCTCTGAATGCCGGAACTTTTTTGCCGGAGTTGATGCGGGAATTTGCGGATAAGCATCTTAAGAACCCTGAAAATATTGTGCTGGAATTTTCCGAATCCCGCGGAATCAGAGATTACACGCTGTTTCTGAAAAATATCGGACTTTACAGAAATCAGGGCTTTAAAATAGCCATTGACGAAATGGGACATTCTACGCCCTTGTTTATTTCCCAAATCCGACCCGATTACATCAAAATTGACACATCTCTGATTCGTGGAATCAGTTATTATCCTGTCAAAGAAGCCATTGTCGAAGGTTTCGTAACGCTTTGCGAAAGAATCGGCGCGCAACTGATTGCTGTCGGCATTGAAACCGAAACCGAGTTTAAAACCCTTGTGTCGCTCGGTGTTCAATTGGGTCAGGGATATTATCTTGCCAAACCGTCATATCCCAAACCGAACGAACCTGTATCTCTGCCTGTGGAAATCGGCAGTTTCGGTGATAACGCCGATATGAAGCTTGCTGTTTCTATCAGAAATCTTGTTGAAACTCCGATTCTGATTTCACCCGAGACCACTGTGGGAGAGGTCAAAGAACTGCTCAGGGACAAATCGCCCTTGTGCGGCGTGGTAATTGCTGTCGGCAATAAGGCAAAAGGGCTGTTGATGAGCTATCATATAGATCGTCAGCTCGCTACTTTGTATGGCGTATCGCTGTTTTACAAACGCAAGGTATCGCTTCTGATGGATCACGAACCTCTGATTGTCGAAGCAAGTCAGTCTGTCGGAGAAGTGGCAAAAGCTGCCATGAGTCGTCAGATTTCCAAAATCTATGATGATATTATCGTTACCGAAAATGACGAGGTCATCGGAACCGTATCTGTGCAGCGGATGTTGGAAACATTGGCAAAAATCGAATTTCGGGCAAGAGAAGTCGCCGAAGCAGCCACCAAAGCCAAAAGCAGTTTTCTGGCTGCCATGAGCCACGACATCCGAACCCCGATGAATGCCATTCTCGGCATGGCTGACATGCTCCGGGAATCTCCGCTCACGCCTGAGCAGGAAAAATATGTCAGCATTTTCCAAAATGCCGGAGAAAGCCTTTTGGAGCTTATCAACGAAATTCTGGATCTGTCCAAAGTGGAAGCAGGGCAGATTGAGTTGGAAAGCATCAGCTTCAATCTTGCAGAGCTTGTTGAAAAAACCTGCGAAGTCATGGCAGTGAAGGCTCATCAGAACAATACAAACCTGCAATTTCATATTGATCCGCAACTGCCAGCCTCTATAAACGGCGATCCGACCCGCTTACGGCAAATACTGATGAATCTGATCGGCAATGCAGTAAAGTTCACTCAGAACGGAGAAATCAGAATAACAGTGAAAAATGCAGAATGCAAAATACAAAATGATAACTTTGCACTTTGCACTTTACACATTGCAATCGCCGACACCGGCGTAGGTATTCCCAAAGATCGGCAGCAGGATATTTTCAAATCCTTCACTCAGGCGCATTCCTTGCGCGAATACGGCGGAACCGGTCTGGGACTGGCAATCTGCAAACATCTTGTCGAGCTTATGGGCGGAAATATTTGGGTTGAAAGCGAACCCGGCGTTGGGAGTACATTTTATTTCACCGCCCGATTTTCTATTTGTCAGCTTTCGACGGAAGATATTTTGTGCAAATCTCCCGAAGTTCCAGAAACAGAGATTGCTCAGAATCTCAAGCCGTTGCGGATATTGCTGGCAGAAGACAATGAGAATAATCAGTTGCTGTTCGGATTTTACTTGAAAGATACGCCGTATCGCACCGATATTGCGGAAAACGGCAAAGTCTGTGTGGAAAAATACAGAAACGGACAATATGATATTGTTTTTATGGATATTGATATGCCGATTATGGACGGATACCAAGCCACAGATGCTATCCGCAAGTGGGAAAAGGAAGGGTCGCTTCCGCCGGTTCCGATTATCGCACTCACGGCACATGCTTTGAAGGGAAAAAAACAGGAAAGCTTGGATGCCGGATGTACGGATTATATGGCAAAACCGTTCAAGAAGCGTGAATTATTGACAATTCTGAAAAAATATTCCGGGTCCGTCTTATCTTCGGCAGAATGTCATATTCCGGTATGTCCTTCGCCTTCCGAAACCCGAAAGAAAGAGGTTCGTATCAATGCGGAAATCCGTGAACTGATTCCCGGTTTTCTCAAAAATACTCAGGAGGAAATAAGCAGTCTTCGGGATGCGGTATCTGAAAAGAATTATGAAATGATTCGGCGGCTGGGGCATCGGATCAAAGGCGCGTGCCTGTGCTATGGGTTTGAAGAAATGGGCGAGATCGGCAGGCAGATTGAATCCGCAGGAAAAGATGATTTGCAGTCTGTTCAAAGTTTGGTGAATGAGATTGCTTCTTATATGGATCATGTTGAAATTGTTTATGAACCTATCAGCAATTCTGATTTTGAACAATGACATTCTCTCTGACGGAGTTGTAAAACCGGAATCATAGCCCGGCGTTCGCAAAACGATTCTTGACTTGTATTCGGGGAATACGATATAA
>DYRC01000412.1 GCA_020718925.1 Desulfonema limicola | reverse complement strand
TATATCTCTGCTTGCATAAAATCATAATTCTCTTGTTTCTGAAGCAGAAAAGCACATCCTAATGAAAGTCTATCAAGGGCGATTGCAAGAAGCAATTTTTTTTGTATTGCCCAATCCAAAGTTTTACTTGCCTGTTCAATAACTTTTCCATATTTTTTCTGACTCATTAACAGATCACGATAACGAAAACCTCGAATGGAAGAGAGATAAGGATATTCAGACGTTTCTTCTTTATGAATAACCTCAGCTTCTTCAAATAGGCGTTCTGCTTCTGAAATTTCATTTGCTTGATGAAGTGCATCAGCAAAAGTAGTTCTAAGAGCATATTTCAAGAATCTGTCACTACTTAGATCAGCATAACTTACACTCCGTTGAGCATACGAGATCGCTTGCTTTATATCTCCTTTCATTAGCCAGATTTCGCTAAGATTGCCAGCGTTCATGGATGCTTTATCCCATTTTTCCTGTTTAATTCGGATTTCCAATGCTAATTCCATAGGTTTGATTGACTCATGCAATCGCCCAAGAGGTCTCACACAAAAGCCAGCCCAATTGTAAACTTTAGCTTTCCAATCATCAGATAAGTCATCTATTGCTTTTTTCCAAAGAATCTCAAAAAAGTTAGATACAGCCGACAACACTGCGCCATAAGCTCCTAGTTTTGTTGTGCTAAAATGATCCCCTTTTCTTAAAATTCGTTCCCAAAATACATCATCCAACGCTTCCCGATGCCTCCCCGCCTTACACCCATGAGCCACAGCCGCAAACAGCGGCTCCATTTCCTCAAGCGTATCAGGAAATTCTTTTTCAGGAAGATTTTTATAATACTCATACAACCGGCTATGCGCTTCTTTCCATGCGGCAGGATTTTCGCTTCTCAGCTTTTCCCCGAAATGCTCTCTGATCAGCGGATGACAATCCAGCGAATCCGGGCGGTCTTTATCCTTCTCCGACAACAGCCGCAAATCCCTCAGTTGTTTGACCGCAAACTGCCACTGCACTTCGGAAAACCCTGCTGACTCCCCTCTCCGCTTAGGGGAGGGGTCGGGGGAGGGGTCAGTCAAACCCGGAATTGCCGGTTCAGCCCGCAACGCCCTGACTGCCCCTGATTCTGCGGGACGGTCAAACAATCCCATCATGCGGAGAATATTCAACTCCCGCCGCCCTTTATCGCTCGCCTGCATCCATGCTTCATAAGATTCCATGACGCATCGGGCATGTTTTCCCTGCGGCATGTCCTCATACATCAGACAGTCAATTTTATCGCGCTGCCGCACATCGCCGTTGTATGCCGCCGCAAGATATGTGCCGAGAAGCGTCAGAGCAAGCGCATGACCGTCAAACTCCTGCGAAGCCTGCCGCAATTCCTTTTCCGCGCCTTGAACGCCGAGATGCCTGAGCAATGCCGCCCCGTCTGCGGATGCAAGATGAGAAAGGTCAATCCGTTCAACGCCTTTGCCGCGCCAAGTGCTGAGATCGTCTGTCCATAAGCGGGTGGTGATAACGCAAAGCCCTTTCTGCCCGACCGCAAGATCACGCAGCAATATCCGCAAACTCTGATCTTTGAGCCGTCCTTCTTCGGGACCGGGCGGAGCCTGAAGCGGTTCAAGCCCGTCAAGAATCAGCAGGGTTTTCTGACGTTTTATCAGCGCAGATAACCGCTTGGCTTTGTCGGCAAAATCACCCTGATTCGGATTCGGATCGCCGAACCACCGGAGCGCATCAGCGATAAATCGGTCAGCAGACGCCTGTTTTCCCTCAGCCGCGCCCTGAGAATAAAACGACCACCCGAAAACCCGATCCGCGCCTTGAAAATCATTCTGCGCCATTGATGCCAGCCAATGATTGACCAGCGAAGTTTTGCCCACGCCGCCCCATGCCACCAGCACGACAATGCTGGTTTTGGGAGAATCCCAGCAGCGATTCAGCATGTCAACTTCGCTGCTTCTGCCGAAAAGATCGGGGCTGGTGGTGGGAAGGCTGGAAAGATCAACCTTCGGGCTGTCAGGCGTTGATTTCTGAGGAGATTCCTGATTTTTTTCAGACGCAGAAATGGTGATGATATTGCCATCGCCGGATACGATGACACTTCCCGCAGCATCCTGTCCGATAGTAACGCCTGACATGAGTGATCTCCTTCCTGATTAATGGTGGTATGAATCCCGACAATCTTTTAATCCTGAAAATCCCGGTTCAGACAGTCATAGTAAAAACTCAATAAAAGCTTAGAACTGCCGCAAGTTTTTTCTTCACATCAGCAAGCAGTTCAAATCGCTCGAAATTCACCGGCTGATTCAGTGTGCTTTCAACGCTTTTTCTCACCGCGTCCAACTGCTCATCCGCATAAGCTTTCCATTCCAAAACAAGCTTGTCGCCCAAAGCATCAAAGGTCTTTTCAATACTGAGCGGCAGCTCGGCTTTGATGCGCTCGAACTGATCTCTGACCGAATTGCGAATGTTGATTTTTAACACACTCGCGGCAATGGCAACCGGCATGGCTTTGTTGAGAAACGGAATGTAATCTGCCGCCATCCGAACCAGCACATCGCCCAAAGGTCCGAAAGGTCCGAACTGCACAAAAAGAAGCATATCCAATGCCAAGACCGCATACGGCGGGATTTTGGACAGGATTCCGCCGTCAATCTGAAGCTCGCTGCTGATTTGCGCCTGCCAGGGATGAAACAATGCCTGACTTTTAACGCCGTAAGTGTCAATCATGGCTCTGATTTTCTCTTTGGCAATGTGGGAGCAATCCAGAAATAATTCTTCCATATCCCGTTTCAGCAGGATTCCGGCTCTTTTCAGACGATTCTGAAGCTCGCCCAATTCTTTGCACACATCAATTCCATTCAGATAAGCATTTGCAATCCGATGAAGCCCGGCTTCCATATCGCGTACAAATGCCCGCTCAATCCGGTGAAGTTCATCTTTAAATTCAACAGACAGCCGTTCATATTTCAGGCGGGTTTCTGCTTCTTTTGCCCGAATATCAGCAAGCAGGGCGCGGCGTTCTGCTTCGGTTTTGGTCATGGCAGATAATTCCGCATCGCATCTGACCTGCGCCAATCGAAGCTGGGCATTGAGCAGTTGAGACGCTTTTTCGATTCTGGCAGGGCGCACATTGTCCCGGATAAAGCGGATCAGCTTTTCCTCAAGGCTTGCAAAATCATTTTCCTGCTCAATATTTTTTGAAACAGGCGCGG
>DYRC01000066.1 GCA_020718925.1 Desulfonema limicola | reverse complement strand
TTCACACTTGAACGATTTAATCATAATTGTTATATGATAACGCATCTCATAACTAACGTCAAGCATGACTATATGACCGCAGCAATTCTGATTCTGACTTTTTTAATCCTGAATCCCGGATATTTCTGAGCCGATTTTTTTATCATCTGTGAAACCGGTTCGGAAAAAATATCTGCCTCAATCTGAAAACAGTATGAAGTCTTAAAGGAACGCCGGAAGATTGAAAGTCAGTAACAGCAAAGACAGGTATTTGATACTGATGCACAGCCCGAAAATCACAGACATAAGACCGATAATTGCTGCCAATAATATCACTTTCCCGAAACTTTCTGTCAGAGTAACCGCCGGAAAGTCAGTAGCAGAAATACGCCCAATACAGCGCAGCATACCGCGATAAATATGCCGCTGATCAAGGCTCTTTGAACAAATTCAAAATGCAGTATTTCAAAGAATTTTATCATTGACTGCCTTTGATGTGATATTTTTCCAAAACAGCTTTGCAATCTGTGATAAGCTTAGGCAGAAAACTCTGGTCAATGTCAAAAAAGAATTTGTGATATTGTGTCAGATTATCAGGGGTGATATTCACGGTCATCTCAATATGTCCGTGATCTTTTGCTTCCAATGAAAATGATAATTCCGGTTCCATACATCGCAGTTCTGCCTTTCCTCCGAGTTTCCGATACATCTGTTCGGCGTCTGTCATCAGTTTTTCGATTTCAGGCAAATGGATAATATTTCCACTTACCTGTACGCTCGAACCTTCTGCTTCGCAACAGACAGTTACATTTATCCAATTTCCATCCCAATAATCTTGGGCATTCGGGAATTGACGGTGATGTATCCATATCTGCAAACCGGATAGCTGCAAATCCGGGGGGACGTACTTTTTCAGATCATCTTCCATAATCAGCCTCTATCGGTATCTCGAATAAGCCAGCATTATTACTGTTTCCGTTATGTTGGCGGCAGATCAGATGCTGTTCAGATTTTCCGGGATTGTGCGTCCGATCTGACGGGAAAAGTCATATATCGGAAAAAATGACAATATGTCAACAGCCTTTTTCGGACAATACGATTGACAAAAAATGTTCAACGGAATATTCATCAAAAATCATTAAAAAAAGGAAGGTATGCAGGATATATGAATGACCTTAACGACATCCGATTCTGGGAATCCTCATGGGAGCAAGCCCGGCACAATTCTTTTCTGATGAATACCCAGAAGATAAGCCCGGAACGCTGGCATGAATTTTACAATTCAATCGGCGATATTTATCATCACACTTGGGGAGAACCCTGGCGGCTAGGAGAAGAAGCTGGCAGGATATTTTTTTCCGAAGGGCTGCTAAAAGCGGGTTCAGAGGTCTTGGACGTGGGATGCGGACCCGGAACGCTGGCAATTCCTCTGGCAGAAAAAGGTGTGCGGATTACAGGAATGGATTACAGCGAAAATATGCTGCAATCGCTTCGGAAAGAAGCTGCATATCGCGGACTTGACAATATCGGAACTGTCTGCGCGTCTTTCGGGGAATATCAGACGGATTTGCGCTATGATCTTGTTGCTGCCGCATGTTTTCCGCCGGTGCTTGAGCCTTCGGGAATTAAAAAGATCGAAGAATGGTCAGAAGGATTTTGCGCGGTCATATTCGGTTCCGGCGACAAAGATCAGCCGATCAGAAAAGCCTTGTGGTCTCCGATTATGAAGGAAGCGCCGCCTTCCGGTAAATTTTATCTGATTCATCTTATGGGCTGGCTTCTGGCAGGCGGGCGACAGCCCAATCTGAAACATATCTCATGGACATATCGCTTCAGCCGTCCTTTTGAAGAAGTACTGCGTTTTTACAAAAACTATTTTGCCATATTCGGAAAAGATGACGCGGAGACTGAATCTCTGATCCGCAATATCTTAAAGCAATATGCCGTGAATGACAATATCGAAAGTCAGGGCGAGGCGGAACTTTGGCTGGTATGGTGGAAAAAACCGTGATGAAACACGCTGCAAAAATAGGTCTGACGTTGTTAGGCATTTCGATTATTACGTTTCTGATGATGTCGGAAATTCCTATCGCACCGGCGATCCGGTGATTCGGGAAATTTTCAACCGCCTAACGACCACTGTAACATTGGCATTCGCTACGCTTGTATTTATGACTATCATTTTTTATTTTACAATATCTGTTATCTGAAGTAAAAGTTTTTTCTGGAAACAGAAGAGAAAGATTTGTTGCAAGCGAATATAAGAAGGGAACTATCTCAATCCGTCAGGGAGCGAAGATCATGGGCTTGACATATCAAGCGTTTATGATTGATTTTCTTGAAAAAAGAAGAATATCGGTTATAAACGGAACGCCGGAAGAACTTGATTTTGAATCAAGACAGGAAAAAAGAATTTTGGAAGAAGCCCGATCAGAATATCTCCGAAAGAAAAAGGAAGGATATACCCGCAAACAGGCGTTTGATGATCTGCTGGAGGTTCAGGAAGAAATCGCAGCGCAACTTGAATCTTCAGCGTGTAAAAAAGCATGAATAAAAGGGAGAACCCATGAACAATCCCCGAAAAAATCCCCGTATCCTGATGGTAACGCCGGAGATTACCTATCTGCCTGAAAATATGTGTCCGGTAAGCCTGAAAGCAAAGGTCGGCGGGCTTGCAGATGTTACATCCGCATTGGTGCAGAATTTATCTGAGCAGGGGATAGATGTGCATCTGACGATTCCGAATTATCGGCATATTTTCCGCAGCCAACTATCGCCCTCTGTTCAGGCAATGTTTGACCGATTTCAGATTGAAAAATCGCCTGAAAACCGGGTTCATCTGGCGGAAGATCGGGCGTTTTATTATGGCTGGGAAGTATATGCACAGGATTGGCACGAAAATGCCCGGCGGGCGTTGATTTTTCAGCGTGAAGTCATCAACAATGTCATTCCGAAAGTTCAGCCGGATATTATTCACTGCAATGACTGGACGACCGGACTGCTGCCGGCTGCGGCTCGGAAAATGGGCATTCCCTGTTTATTCACCATTCACAATATCCACACCTATAAAGCCACGCTCGGGTTTATTGAATACATGGGCATGGATGCAGCAAGATTTTGGCATTATCTGTATTATCAGCGTCCGCCTTACAATTATGAAGAAACGCGGGACAGCAATCCCGTGGATTTTCTGACCAGCGGCATTCATGCCTCACATTTTGTCAATACGGTGGGACCCGCATTTTTGAATGAAATTGCCGATGGCAGGCATTCGTTTGTGGATTACTCCATTCAGACCGAACTTAGGCACAAGCGGGCTGCGGACTGCGCGACCGGCATTCTGAACGCGCCGGATCCGGTGTTCAATCCTTCAACCGATAAGATTTTGCCGCATAAATACGGTATTGCAGATCATGTTGAGGGAAAGCGGCAGAATAAGCTTTATCTTCAGCAATTGCTTGGATTGACACAGGATGCAGATGCGCCGATGTTTTTCTGGCCCTCCCGATTAGACCCGATTCAGAAAGGATGTTCTTTGCTTGCGGACATTCTGTATCGGGTGATTGCCGAATATTGGGAACAGAATTTGCAAATGGTGTTTGTGGCAAGCGGGGAATATCAGCATATATTCAGAAATATCGTGCGGTTTCACAGAATTGAAGAGCGGGTGGTGGTGCGGGATTTCAGCGAATATTTAGAGCATCTGTCTTATGCCGCATCAGATTTTATTCTTATGCCATCTAAATTTGAACCCTGCGGACTGCCTCAGATGATCGCGCCGATTTACGGCTCTCTGCCGGTGGCGCATGATACCGGCGGACTCCATGATACGATTGAACATTTTAACGCGGAAAACAATTCAGGCAACGGCTTTTTGTTCAACGTATTTGATGCCAACGGGCTGTTTTGGGCAATCCGCCAAGCCATGTCATTTTATAATCTTCCTGTGAATATCAGAAACATGCAGATTGAACGCATTATGGCTGAAAGCGCAGTAAGATTCACGCATTCGGCAACTGCCCGCAATTATATTGATTTATATGAAAAAATGCTGGAGCGACCTCTCATAACATAGAAAAAAACAGTGCAAAATGAATAACATCACGGAGGATGCTCATATACCCTGTGATTATCGTATTTATCACAGAAAAAATGAAAAAAGGTCAGACTTGCCATAAGAGCTTTTCTCAAATTTGAAATCGCCGGTCTGAAAACAGGAATAAGCCGGTTTGAAGCAGAAATGCGGATTATCAGAGATGCGATAAGGGCTTATCTTGCAGATCCGGTTTATGTATTGATTCGTTAGGATTTATACTTCAGTAACAAAGGAATTTGCTATGAAATGGATAAAAAATATTTTTGATTCTTCGCGCCCGTATTTTGAAAAAGGCAAAAAATTCGAGCGGATGCGTCCATTGTTTGACGCTACTGAAACTGCCTTTTTCAGCCCGGCGGATGTAACAAAAGTCGGTCCCCATGTCCGGGACAGTCTTGATGTCAAGCGGTTTATGGTAATCGTGCTGTTCACCCTGATTCCGCCGCTTTTATTCGGCATTTACAACACCGGCTATTATTCCCGGCTGGCTTCGGGCATGTCAACGGATTTTTTCAGCGCAATCATAACCGGCGCTCGGATTGTCCTGCCCATTGTCATTGTTTCTTATACAGTCGGCTTTTTTTGGGAAGTTCTGTTTGCCGTAATTCGCAGACACAACATCAGCGAAGGCTTTTTTGTTACCGCAATGCTGTTCCCCTTAACGCTTCCGCCGACCATTCCCTTGTGGCAGGTGGCAGTCGGAATTTCCTTCGGCGTGGTGATCGGCAAGGAAATTTTCGGCGGCACAGGACGCAATTTTTTAAACCCTGCACTGACCGGCAGAGCATTCTTGTTTTTTGCCTATCCGTCCAAAATGTCCGGCGATATTTGGATAGCCGTTAAAGACAAAATAGTGGACGGCATCAGCGGTGCAACGCCCTTAGCGATTTCTGCGGCAACTGAAACCTATCAGAAAATCGAATTTTCTCTTGCCAACGCCGGATTTAGCATGAGCAACCTGTTTTGGGGGCATCGTCCGGGCAGTATCGGAGAAACATCGGTTGTGCTTTGTCTGATCGGCGTTCTGATACTGATAATTACAGGAATTGCCAGTTATCGGATTGTGATTGGCGGAATTATCGGCGTTTTGGCAACCGGACATCTGCTGAATTTATTGGCAACAGAACAGTCTTCGCCTTGGATGCACTTAAATCCGATGTATCATCTGCTTATGGGCGGGTTTGCCTTCGGGCTGGCGTTCATGGCAACAGAGCCGGTAACTGCGCCTCATGCGGACAATGCCAAATGGATTTACGGATTTTGCATCGGAATGCTGACCGTGCTGATTCGGGTCTTCAATCCCGCATATACAGAGGGCGTGATGCTGGCAATCTTATTTATGAATGTTTTTGCGCCGCTCTTGGATCATGTCGAAGTCAACATGAGATTGAAAAGGAGGATTCCCAATGTCTGAAAAAGTGAGAACTTATGCGTTTGCAGGCGTGTTGTGTCTGATATGCAGCATTTTGCTTACGGTTGCGGCAAGCGGCTTGAAAGAGCGTCAGAATAAAAACATTGCCATTGATCGGCAGAAAAATATTCTGAAATCCGTGGGACTGATTGAAGAAGATCAGAAATATTCTGCTGAAACCATTGAAAAATTGTATTTTCAAAATATCCGAAATATTCGGACAGACACCGAAGGCAAAATTCTGAAAGCAGACGAACACGCGCCGAAAGAATTGCCGTTGTATCTGTATGTGAAGGGCGATGATGTGCAGTCTTACATCATTCCGATTGAAACTCAGGGGCTTTGGGGAACGATTTACGGATATTTGTCTTTGAAAAATGACGGCGCGACGATTGCGGGCTTTACGGTGTATCAGCATTCGGAAACCCCCGGACTTGGCGGGGAAATTGAAAAGCGCTGGTTTCAGAAGAATTTCGAGGGCAAAAAAATTACGGATCAGGGCGGCGATCTGGTATCTGTGGCAGTTGCCAAAGGCGCGGTCAAAGACATTGCTCAGGAAAAGCAGACGCATTATGTGGATGGCATCGGCGGGGCAACCCTGACCGGAAAATTTCTGACTTCGGGCTTGAAAACGATTTTGCAGGAGTATGAGCCTGTGGCGGTGCAGTTCAGGAAAAGCAGGTCGCTGAAGTTTGAGAGGTGAGTCAGATGATTCATATAAAGGCTTTCCGGGATAAAGAAGCAGGCGTCTGGGTAGCAACGAGCGATAATGTTCCGGGTCTTGTTACCGAAGTACAAACTTCGGAAGGCTTATCGGAAAATCCTTTTCATCTTATTTTTTCTTTTTTTTGGGAGTGTAATTAAATCTGTCAGGGCAAACGCATTTGAAACATATTTAAGATAGGGGGGATTTTTTTATATTAAGCCTTCTCAGAATTTGTTATACTGCCAAAGGTCATAAACTGTGATTATCAGAATCTTATGAAAACAGTTTCCTTTTCAGTCATATTTTATTATACAGCTATAGCATTCCTAAATGAGTTGTGTAATATCATAAATACCATTCCGACTTTTAAAAATCAGAAAATTGCCGATTCAGAAAATTAAAAAAGCTCCTTTCAACCTGAGCAGAAATCGCTTTTCTTGATTTAAGTCAATGCGTCAATCTTCTGAACACAGTATAAACCACATCAATTCATTCATCAAACATTCAACACCCAACTCGAAAGGAGTTACCCATGTTTTGTTTTCAATGTGAACAGACTTCCAAAGGCGAAGGATGCACCAAAATAGGCGTATGCGGCAAGACCCACGAAACCGCAAGCTTGCAGGATTTGCTGATTTATGCGGTCAAAGGCTTATCGCTGGCTGCGCTTGAAGGCAAAAAAATCGGCGTACGCGATGTGGCAGCAGACCGCTTTGCCTGCGAAGCTATTTTTTCCACGCTCACTAATGTGGATTTTGATCCGGACAGACTGATTGCGCTGATTAACAAATGCGTTCAACTGCGGGATTCGCTGAAATCAAAGGTCAAAGCAAATTTTTCAGAAGATGCTGCAACCTTCAAACCTGAAAGCACCTTGGCAGGACTTGTGGCTCAGGGCGAAAAAGTGGGCGTCAAATCCGATCCGGGCATCAACCCGGATATTCTTTCTCTCCAGCAACTGCTCATTTACAGCATCAAAGGTGTAGCTGCTTATGCGGATCATGCGGCAATACTTGGCAAAAGCGATGACAGCATTTATGATTTTATTTATGAAGGCATGGCTGCCACATTAGATAAAAATATGGGTGCGGACGCACTGGTCGGGCTGGTGATGAAATGCGGTCAGATCAATCTCAAAGCCATGGAAATTCTGGATGCGGCAAATACCGAAACTTACGGACATCCGGTTCCGACCAAAGTGCCGCTGGGTCATAAAAAAGGCAAAGCAATTCTGGTATCCGGGCATGATCTCAAAGATTTGGATATGATTTTGAAGCAAAGCGAAGGCAAGGGCATTTTTGTTTATACGCACGGCGAAATGCTCCCCTGTCATGCGTATCCCAAACTCAAACAATATTCGCATTTTTACGGTCATTACGGCACCGCTTGGCAGAATCAGGCAAAAGAATTTGACGCGTTCCCCGGCGCAATTCTGATGACCACCAACTGCATTCAAAAGCCCAGAGATACTTACAAAGATCATATTTTCACCACCGGACTTGTGGGATTTCCGGGCGTTAAACATCTTGAAGACAAGGATTTCACGGCGGTCATCAAAAAAGCGTTGGAACTGCCCGGATTTACATCAGATGAAGAAGGAAAATCCGTGATGGTGGGGTTTGGTCATAATGCCGTGATGAGCGTTGCCGGAGCCGTCATCGAAGCCGTAAAAAACAAAGCTATCCGCCATTTCTTCCTTGTCGGCGGATGTGATGGCGCAAAAGCCGGGCGCAATTACTATACTGAACTGGTAGAAAAAATTCCGTCAGATTGCATCGTGCTGACGCTGGCTTGCGGCAAATTCCGCTTTTTTGACAAAGATTTGGGCAATATCGGCGGCATTCCGAGACTGCTGGACATCGGACAGTGCAATGACGCCTATTCTGCGATTCAGATTGCGGTCGCACTTGCAGGCGCATTCAATTGCGGCGTGAACGATCTGCCGCTGTCCATAATTCTGTCGTGGTATGAGCAGAAAGCCTGCGCGATTCTTTTGACGCTGCTGTCTTTGGGCGTGAAGAATATCCGGCTGGGTCCGAGCCTGCCTGCGTTCATTACGCCGAATATCCTGAATGTGCTGGTAGAAAAATTCAACATCATGCCGATCAAAACGGTTGATGAGGATTTGAAGGCGATTCTGGGATAAGAACAAAATTTTAAGCCCGAAGCTGAAGAGGTCGCTAAAATCGGGGGCTGCTTTGGCTTCGGAGGGCATCTGTTTTCATAAGTACCTGTCCGCAATTTTTTTGATATTTTATAGGGGCAATCCCCTGTGATTGCCCTGCTGCAAGGGTAAGCACAGGGGCTTACCCCTGCAATATTGCCGAAAAATATATGATCGGGTACTTAGTTCGGCGTTCGCAAACAATTCTTGACTTGTATTCAGAGAATACGATATAGAAAAAATGCTTGGTTTCAGGCTCAAACAAAAAGGATAATAAATGAAACTTTCAGTTTATCTTGAAACATCAATTCCCTCATTCTATCACGAAACACGGATTGAGCCGGAGTTCGTAGCTATTCGGAATTGGACCAGATTATGGTGGGACAACAGTAAAAAAGGATTTATCTGCTATACCTCTGAAGCTGTTTTTAACGAATTGGAATCAGGGGAATATCCGAAAAAAGAGGAAAAGATAGAACTTATCAGAGACATTCCTATTCTTGAGATAAACGATGAAATCGAAGAAATTGTTGAGGTATATATCTCAAATTACCTGATGCCGAAGGATGATCTCGGTGATGCGCTTCATCTGGCTATTGCTTCGTTTCACAAAATGGATTATCTTCTGACATGGAACTGTAAGCATCTTGCAAATGCAAATAAAAAAAAGCATATAAGACGAATTAATGAAAGATTGAGGATTCATACACCGGATGTTATCACCCCATTGGAAATAACGGAGGATTGAAATGAAAACAAATGAAACAATTGATGAAATCAGAAAAACAAGAAAAGAAATTTCCCGGAAATTTGACTTCGATCCTAAGCGGTTGGTTGAATTCTATAAAGAAAAACAGAAGAAAAGAATATCCGACAAACTCCTGAAATCAAAAGAAAGTTGCTGATCCGGCGGATAAGCTATATCGGAAATATTTTGTGAATTTTAAAGACTTCTCCGTAAATTGATGAGGCATAAACAATGAATACTATTGAAAAAATTATCCGGATATCCGAAGACTACGGAGCAACGTATCAGGATTGAAGATGAGTATGATGTATTTATTTTACCGAGAGTTGTTTATGGATAATATTCTGAAATCAAAGTCATTATGAACAATATTTTGTATTTTTTTCCGCTCCTCACGATCCGAGATAATGTCGTCGCTGAGATTTCCCTGAACAGAGCGCAATAATTTTCTGACTCTTTGAAAAGAATAATCCCGAACATTTTGTTCTTCTTTATCGGAAATCTCAACAGATACCCTGATTCTGTAATTGCTGCTATGACTCAACTGATGCTTGATTCCATCAGGCAGATACAAATGACCATCCGGCAAAATTTCTGTCAGATATTCTATTCGTTCCATAATTCATCCTTTTGTAATATCAAACCTGAATCATAACACGGCAATAAATTGCCGCGCTGTTACGGAATATCCCTACGGGATAAAAAAGTCCCGTAGGGACGGCACATAATAGCCCGGAAATTCATTTCCGGGAAAGCCTTTTGGAATCAGCCGATTATGCCGCCATCTGCCTCAGATTATCAACAGGTCTTTTCATAATCAGATCAGTAACCGGAAGCGCGGAAATTTCCAATCGTGATAAATCAGCAAATTTACCGGCATCCTCAAATTCAATCCCGATAAGCCTCTTCTTTTCATCAAAATCAGCCACAATGCCCGGTGCGATTTCTTCCGACTCTGTGCTGATACCGGGAACAAATTCGATATACAACATATCCGTTTCTGCATGATATTGAAAAATCATAGTATTTACTCGGATAAACAGTTAAGCTGCCTGATAAATCAATGGCTTATAGCAAGGTTTCGGGATATGCTTGCCATTACTTTTGGCTGATTCTATCCATGCCGACATTGCTTCCTGAACAGCCCGCAATGCCTCGTTAGGCGTATTGCCATAAGCTGAACAATATTCCAAATCCGGTATATCGGCAATATAGCCCTCATCTTCCTCACTGTAAAAAATGTTGATGTGATAGTCTTTCATCAGTCTTCTCCTAATTGAAGGTTATATCGTTCAACCAAAGATAAAAATTGACGCACCTGATAGGGTTTTGTGTTTCCCTTTACATTTTGAATATTAACAAGCTCTTCTATCTTCGGATGAACATAGATATGATGACTTCCATTGATGCGGTCAAGATGAAACCCGTAGTACTCTGCCAATAATTGCATATCCTTGAAGCTGACATTTTTTATACTCATCAGAATCTTTTTCAACAGTTTCCGTTTTTTCATCTTAATCGTTCCTCAGCCCCGCCCCTCCCCACATCTCTTTCAACTTCACCTGCACATCCGGGCTTGCCTGAGCGTAGGTTTTCTGAAATTCCTCTTTTGCTTTTGCGGCATTTTCCGGGTCATTGGTATTTTCAAAGGCTTTGATGCTTTTTATCAACCACTCGCCGGAAGATTCAAGGCGTTCTTGCAGGCGGGCAAGGATGCCTAAATGATGATAACTTCGAGATGACCAATGTTCATTCTCTTGCTTTTCAAAAAGGGCTAATGCTTTTTTATACAATTTTTCCGCTTCTTCAAAATCATGTTTTTCCTGCATGATGATTGCAAGTCGGTAAAAAACACGGGCAACACGAAATACTGATCCTTCTTTTTCAAAACACGTCAGTGCTTTCCGATACCATATTTCTGCTTCTTCAAAATGGCGTTGTTTAAATGCTACTAATCCTAGTATATGATGAGTAACAGCAAAACTTATAGCTCCTATTGATTCTACCGTTTCTTTGATTCTGAGAGATTTTTGATATAACTCTTCTGCTCGTTTGAAATCGCCTTTAAAGTTTGCAACATTTCCTAACTCGTGATAACTGATAGCAACATTATATTTATCTCCATTTTGCTCATTGATTTCCATAGATTTTTTATGCCATTCTTCAGATTTTTCAAAGTCATGTTGTTCTTTAGCAATTTTTCCTAAACTATGAAATGCTGCCGATTTTATCTTCCAATTATCATTTTCATTTGCCCATTGAAGCAATTCGTTTGCCCATATTTCTGCTGCATCAAACTGATGTAATTCAAGGTCAAGACATAAATTCAGATATAACCATTTAGGTAAATCTCTTTCAGTCATATACTCTTTTGAAATCTTTTGGCGAAGGTTTTCAGATCGTTGTAGATAATGTAATGCTACTGCTGCATCAAACATTGGAAAATAATAACGTTGAACCAAAACTGATGGATCAATATCTTCTTTGAGTGCCTCAGTTAATTGTCTTTCTAATGTCAAAAGCTGCTGTTTGGCTGCTTGTGGAGACAACTCTCTTTTCATATAATCCCAATAAAACGTATCCTGTTCTGCAAAACCTTCTCTACTCAGTATGTTATCTGATTGAGAGATAATATGGAGTCTAAGAGACATCCAATCCGCCAAATGATCCGCCACCTGAAGCAGCATCCTGTAGTTATGCGGCAGCAGAAAAAAAATGATATGACAATTCAGCGCAGCCCACGATTCCCGCAACCCATTCATTTCCATCCAGAACGGATAGCGTTTCCCCTCATCTTTGCCGCCGTCATCAATGATAAACAACACGCCTTCTTCATCCGCCCAATTTTCCGAAATCCTGCGAGCCTGATACAAAAGCTGCGATGCTCCGGCGTCAACACTCAGAGAAAGCGTCTCATTGGGACGCTCTCCGATTTCCGCCTGAAGCATTTTTGCCAATTCTTTTGCCTGATACACCGTATCGGTTTCAACAGCGGTCAGAGCGGCAATGGATTGACGCACCGCATTTTTCAGCAATTCAAGATGTTCGCCTGCTTCACTCACGACAACCTCCCCAGCGCTTTCAAGTTTTCCATCACCAGTGGATGAACGCCGAACCAGCCGTCTCCGTTGTATTCCACAAGCGCGCAGGATTTAAGCAGAATCTGATTGATGGCATCTGACACCGGCAGGATTTTCTTGCCGCTTTGCTGTTTTCTGCCATAATCCGCAAGGCGATCATAGAGTTCATCAACAGATTTAGGTCCGCCGGGCATCTGATCGTAAGGCAGCGTAATCTGCTGCCAGAAATCTTTCCGCAGACGATTCAAGCCGTATTCGACATGCGATTTCTGAAGCGGCACTTTCGCGCCCGCCATGAGCGCGGTCGTGTGCATAGCTTCAAACGCATGACGCAGAACCCCGCCGGTTTTTTCGCACAGAAGATCAAGCGCATCCTGCTCAATCAGATTATCATCAAGGCGTTTCAAAATCAGTTGCCCGACCGTATCAAATCCGGGCGTACGGAATGCGGGCGGCTCAAACACCTTAATCATGGGCAGAGCAATCACATCATCAAAATTGTGCTTGAACGCATTGACTTCCGGCGAATGAAACAGAAATACCGGAATGGTGTAAAGAATGTTGGTGCGGATGCCGGTCAGCAGATTGACATTGTTGACATAAATTTCACGCGCCTGCTTCAAATCCAGCTTGTCCAAATCTTCTACCACGATGAGTAATCGCTGACCTTGGGGAAGCGCGTCCCGAACCGCTTCAATCACGCAATTTGCCTGAACCAGCAAATCTGCCGGGCGTTTGCGGAGCGTGGCAATCTTTGTGGTATCACTGTGGGCATTGAGCTTGATTTCGGATCGAAATTCGGCAAACAAGCCGATCAACTGAGACAGCAAGCCGGATTTGGAAGATACTCCCGCGCCGGCTTGCAAGCATCCGTCTTTGCCATCTTTTTCGGTTCTGACGGTCTGAGCAAAATAATCCATCACCGGCGCAAGCAGGCTGTCATTCACGCTGAGGTCTGCCCGTTTGGCGGTATTGAGAACCCGCTCGGCAATAACTAAAATCAGGTCTTCGGCGCGAATGGCAATGGGACTCATTTCATCGCTGACTGAAAACGTAACCGGCAGGAATTTATCGCCCAATTCAGAAAGCAGCTTGTTGATTTCAGAAGACTTTCCGCAGCCCCGATGTCCATAGAACAGAATACGCGCATCTTCCTGAGATTCAAGGGTTTCTGCAATTCTGAGGCGGGTTTTCTGATACGGGTCTCTTGCCTCGTCTGTTTCCACAAAGAAAACATCCAATTCTTCGCCTTTGAGCGGCATGGGGCGGCATACGCGGCGGATATCTGCAAGCGTTTGGGCTTTTTTTACCATGTTTGTTCACCTTTTTTCGGAAATGAATTTTCGGGTTATTGATAAAATAATTCAGGAGATTAGAATTATCCGCTTATGATGTCGTCAAAAATTTTAAAAACATCCTTAAATCTTTCAAAATCCGCTTGGGTGTTTTCCCTTTGATGGCATATCCATTCACAGAAGCGGATTTTATCAGTAATTTTATATGTTTCTCTGCTTTCAGAACCCGCTTTCGATATTTTCGTAGTAATGGTTTTAGTAACAAAGCCCTGTAATATTCCTTCTTCAAAAATATCTTTGCTGAAAAGCCATTCAATTCCCTTGTCATTATCTGAATATTGAGGGACTCTTCTGACATACAGATTTTCAAAATTTTTTCCGTTATTCGGCAAATCTTTATCAGATACATCCTGATCAGCCAAAAAAAGAACATTGCCTGTAATCAGCCGTTTTTCTTTTAAGAAATTGAATCCGTTTTTCAAATTACCATGCCCACCGCCCTGATCGCCGATTCTATTTCCGATGTTATCCACAATCACATTTTCCGAAAGATCATCTCTGCCCAAAAGCTTGAAAGCCGTCCTGATATACGATACATCTGTCGGTCCCTCAACAAAGATGATGAGTTTTGCAGATAACTGCTTAAAAAGCTCATCATCAATCTTTTCGATAACCGTCAGAAATAAAGGCAATTTTTTATCAATGATACGTTTCTCTAATTCGGATTTGTCAGAATCGGATTCGATCACTTTATTATTCAGGACAGCCACAAACTGATTTCTATAATTATTCAGAAGATAACCAATATTTTCATTTATCCATGTTTTATCCTGAACATTTCCCCAGCGATTGAAATATTCAAGAGCTTCCTGAACAGATTTATGCAATTCCTCCATTGAATCAGCATTAGCCATTGTTTTTGAAATATAATCCCACGCGCCTTTTCCTTTCAATGCCTTGCGGCAATCCTCGACCGTATCATTAGCAGTAAGAATAATCACAATAGATGAAAGATGAAACTCTTTGACAATGTCTATAATCTCAAAGCCGCTGTCATCTTTTTCCATTCTCATATCTGCCACAATAACATCAAAATGAGATTTTT
Source organism: Desulfonema limicola (assembly GCA_020718925.1). Taxonomy (GTDB): domain Bacteria; phylum Desulfobacterota; class Desulfobacteria; order Desulfobacterales; family DYRC01; genus DYRC01. Next base: position 95 of record DYRC01000066.1, on the reverse strand, counting down.
CCAATTCCTGTCTTGCAGCATCAGCGTTGAGAGCGGTTTTGATGTGCTGATAGCCATATTTTCTTAACCGCTTTTCCAATCTTTCCAAGTATCTC
>DYRC01000411.1 GCA_020718925.1 Desulfonema limicola | reverse complement strand
GGAACTATAAAATTATACCAAAAGTGTAACTGTTATTTATTTTTAACTCCTAAGAGTCTGCCGTAATGAAAATTCAGATCAGCAAATGTTTTGCGAAAGATGTCAAAAGAATTACCGATTCGAGAATTCTATCGAAAATACGACAGGTTTTGGAACATACCCAAACTATTGTAAGCATTTGAGATTGTGCAATTTCTGAGAGTTGGCAGCAGAGAAGATTTTTATAAAAGATTTCCTTAAGGATTCTCAGGATGAAACAATCCTCATTTGAAAGGAAAAAATACAAAAATGGGCGATAGAAAAAATCGTATATGCCCGGTTAAAAGAGCAGGCAGTCTTGATAACAGACTCCGAAGATGGATACATGATCCCCGAAAAATACTCAGTCCCTACATCAAAGAGGGAATGACCGTCATGGATCTCGGCTGCGGTCCGGGGTTTTTCTCCATTGACATCGCACAGATGGTTGGTAAATCAGGTCGGGTTATTGCTTCGGATTTACAGGAAGGGATGCTTCGGAAAATAAGAGATAAAATTCATGGAACGGAGCTTGATGAACGTATCACCTTGCATCAGTGCCAGGAGAACTCAATCGGCGTGTCTGAGAAAGTTGATTTTATTCTTGCATTTTACATGGTTCACGAAGTCCCGGATCAAAAAAAGTTCTTTGATGAGATAGTATTTTTACTCAAACCGGAGGGGAAAGTTCTCATTGCAGAGCCGCCGTTCCATGTCTCGAAAAATGCGTTTGAAGAAACTGTCAGAATCGCCCAAAACGCCGGACTTACTCCTATTGAACGTCCGAAAATATTTCTCAGCAAAGCAGTGCTTTTACAAAAAAGCTAATGAAAGAGGATTGTTATGCCAAAAACTATAACTGAAAATCAGGGAAATATAGCTATTCTGACCCTGAACAACGGAACTACCAATGCGATCAGCCCGGAGTTGGTCGCAGAATTATCTGAAGCACTGAATCAAATCAGAGATCAGGCTGAAGTGTTCAGCAGAATTTGCAGGCTCTGCAGTGATATCTCTGCGCCCCGCCGTCTGTCAGACCGTTTTTCCGGATATCGGTGCTTCCGCATTTTCTGCAGGATATGTTTATCATATTTTTTACTCCTTTTCTGTATTATATCAGATAAAACTTTAAAGTCAGTAAAAAACCGCTACCCCAATTTTATACTCTTGTCAAGAAAAACGAATACTGTTATATCAGCATTTGAACGAATAGACTTAAAGAATCTGTGAGAAACTCATGAAAAAACGATACCCTTTATTTTGGAAATTGTACCCTTCTTTTCTTCTGATAATGCTTGTGCCGTTACTGATGGAAAGCGGATATGCTGATTATTCCATGCGCCGCTTCTTTCTTGATCAGACAGCAAAACATCTTGAAATCAGTGCAAATCTGCTCAAAGAAGAGGCAATGCGTCTTCTGAGTGCCAAAGATGAGGCATCCGCAGACCGCTTATACAAAAAAGCAGGGAAACCCTCTGATACCCGAATCACCCTTATCCTTGCTTCCGGGAAAGTGATCGGGGATTCGGAGAAAAATCCGACTGCGATGGACAATCACAGCAACAGACCCGAAGTGGTAAAAGCCTTGTCAGGACAGACAGGCACCTTCACCCGATACAGCGATACGATTCATGAACCCATGATGTATCTTGCCATTGCTCTTAAAGAAGGCGGAAAATCAATCGGCGTCCTGCGGATGTCTTTGAGCATCAGTGCGATTGACAGACAACTGGAAAAAATCCGACTCAGCATATCGCTGGGAGCGATGGTGATAGCGTTTCTTGCCGCAGGCGTCAGTCTCTTCATTTCCCGGCGCATCAGCGATCCGATTGAAAAAATCCGTAACGGAGCAGAACATTTTGCAAGGGGAGAATTGAATTATCGGCTTGCGGTATCTGATTCACCGGAAACCGCATTGCTGGCAAAAACAATGAATGACATGGCGGCAAACCTTGAAGATAGAATGCAGACCATCATCCGCCAGCGTAATGAGCTTGAGACCGTGCTTGCCAGCATGAAAGAAGGGGTTATCGCAATCAATTCCGAAGAAAAAATTATCAGCATCAATCAGGCTGCGGCAAAAATGTTTCATCTCAGACCATCGGAATCGCTCAACCGCAGCATTCAGGAAATCATCCGCAATCCTGCCCTGAACCGCTTTGTCGGAATAGCGATTTCAGGTGAAATTTCTTATGAAGAAGACCTGTTTTTTTATCATCCCGGCGAAGCAATTCTGAACACCCGCAGTTGTCCGCTGACAAATGCCAAAGATGAGCGCATCGGAACGCTGATTGTCTTAAATGATGTAACCCGTTTAAGACAATTGGAAAATATGCGCCGTGATTTTGCGGCAAATGTCTCGCATGAAATCAGGACGCCGCTGACGGCTATCAAAGGCTTTGCGGAGACATTGCGCGAAGGCGCGTTGAATAAGCCCGAAGAAGCAGCGCAATTTGTGGGCATTATCGAAAATCACGCCAACCGCCTGATTGCCATTATAGAAGACCTGATGAGTCTTTCAAGAATCGAGCAGAAAGCTTCGGGGCATGATATTGAATTGACAAAAACTGCCATAAAGCCTCTGCTTGTTTCAGCCATTCAGATTTGTCAGGCAAAAGCAGATGAAAAACAGATACGCATCGAACTTTCCTGTGATGAATCGCTGTCTGCAAAACTCAACGCCCGGCTTACAGAGCAGGCTTATGTGAATCTTTTGGATAATGCCATCAAATACAGTCATGCAAAAAGCTGTATAGAAATCAGGGCAAAACAGCATGATTCGGAAATCACCGTTGCATTTGAAGATCATGGCATCGGCATCGGAAAAGAAGACCTGCCCCGCCTGTTTGAGCGGTTTTACCGGGCGGATAAATCCCGAAGCCGGAAACAGGGCGGCACGGGGCTGGGACTTGCGATTGTCAGGCATATTGTCAATGCTCACGGCGGCTCTGTTACGGTGGAAAGCAATCCGGGAAAAGGCAGCGTATTTACGGTTCGTTTTACCGCATAAATTAACAAACTTCTGACACAATCCTAATCATTTTCTAACAAAGATAGCCCAATATCAGGATTTCTATAACCGCATACCGATTCGCACCCCTCCCCCGCCCCCTCCCCGAAACGGAGAGGGGTGTACTGATGATGTCTCCCCCCCTTCCCTTTCAGGGAAGGGGGCCGGGGGGTTAGGTGAGT
>DYRC01000065.1 GCA_020718925.1 Desulfonema limicola | reverse complement strand
GTTTCCCGGAAATTATGAAAAACGGCGGCTTTGATGCGGTGATCGGGAATCCGCCGTATGTCAATATTGATGATACTTGGGGCAAAGGTGATCAACGTCTTAAATATATAAAAAGAATGTATTCTTCTGTTTATAATGATAAGACTGATATTCTATACTATTTTTTTACTAAGGCTGTTCAGATTTCTAAAAGTCAGATCAGTTTTATTGTATCAAGAGCTTTTCTTGAAGCATATAAAGCAGATAAACTAAGAAAATGGCTTGCGGAACAAACTCAGGTTGTTGAAATTATGGACTTTCGTAATCACTATGTTTTTCAGGGAGTTGGTATTACAACTGCTATTATTTTATTAAATAAAATTAAAAATAATTCAAAAACAAATATTTATCAGCTTAAAGTTAATAATATTGATTCACCTGATATTATGAATAATAAAAACAATAATCAGTTATTTAAACATCTGTCGGTTAATCAGAATGTCTTCAAAGCTGAACCTTGGATTTTTGCTGAGAAGTCCGTAGAAACAATTATCAAAAAAATAGATGAGCAAGGTAAGCCTTTGGGAACTGTGCTTATTATCGGGCAAGGTATGCAAACCGGACGCAATAATATATTTGGAAAATTAAGCATAGATCAGATTAAATCGTGGGGACTTAAAAGAGAGCAATATTTTATTCGCGTACGAAATTCGGATATTACCAGATATCATATCCATAATAGTGGTGAAATTCTTTTATATCTTGAAAATTTCAAGAGCTTTAAGTCCTTACCTAAAGCAGTACAAGATTATTTAAAAACTTATGAAAAAGAATTAAAAAAACGAGCCGCTTACAAAAGAGGGGACTGCGAATGGTGGCGTTACACATGGCCTTTGCATAAGCACTATTTTCAACGTAATAAACTTTACTGCCCCTATCTTGCAAATAGCAACCGCTTTGCATTTGATAATCAGAAAGAATTTCTGGGTCTCACAGACACAATCGTCTTATATGACAATAACCAAAATGAAAGTCTTCTTTATTTAATGGGCTTGCTGAATTCCAAACTTTTGACCTTTCGTTTTCAATTTATTGCCAAATTAAAAAGTAACGGTATTTTTGAATATTTTTGGAATAGTGTTTCTAAGCTACCGATACGACTAATTAATTTTGATATTCCATCTGATAAAATTCTTTATGATAAAATGATAGTTCTTGTTCAACAAATGCTTACCTTACACAAACATCTTGCCGAAGCCAAAGATCAGCAGGCAAAGAATCTTCTTTCCCGTCAGATTGACGCCACCGACCGTCAGATTGATCAATTGGTTTATGAACTTTACGGACTGACCGAACAAGATATAAAAATCATTGAGGATAATGCGGCAACGTGATATTCTGATAAATTGGAGGTTTGAAATATGGAAAATCTGATGATTTATTCTGAAACAGATATGGTGATTGCTGATTTTAATCAGATGTGTAATTTAAAAAAATCAGGATGACATCAGCCCCAATGAAATATATTGACTTTTTATTTTGATGTCATGTATTAAGGTTCTTTCATTATAAAATATTCGGGATGGCGGCATTGAGACACCTTTCGTATCTGAAATTTTCGCTCCTTTTTTTTCTAAGCATCATGCTTTGCTCATGCGGCACGGGCATTCGCATGAGAGCATTGCTGGGCGGCAAGCTTCAGGTTACGGCAGATGTCTCTGAAAAAGCAAATGAGAACAATCCCATCGCAGTTGATCTGATTCTTGTCTATAATGAGAAACTCTTGGAAGAATTGATAAAGATGCCGTCAAAAGAGTGGTTTAAGCAGAAATCCCAAATCAGACGCGATTATTCTGAAGAAGAAGGGCTTGAATTTCGGAGTTGGGAATGGGTTCCCGGACAGCAGATTCCGATTCAGGTATTGCCCTTGAAACCGGCTGCAAAAGCCGTGCTGATTTTTGCCGATTATCTGACTCCGGGTCCGCACCGTTCCCGAACCGATCCGTTCAGCGACATCGTGATTCATCTCGGGGAAAAAGATTTTTATGTCGAAACCGTAAAATATTAGGGATACGATATGTCCGAAGTCTGTAATCTGCCTGACGCCATTCAATGGCATGAAGGAATGATGCTTGCGCCTCAGCATTTTCAGCAGTTGTCGCTTCGCCATGAAGAACTCTTAAATTACCAGATATCCCACATCTCGCCGTTCCGCTGGGGAGTGCAGCGATTAAGCATTGATCAGGCGATTCTGATACAGGGGCTGTTCAGAGTTACGGAAATAGAGGCGATCATGCCGGATGGGCTGGCAATATGGCACGGTTCAGCGCATGAGAACCGTCTTGACATTGATCTCAGTCCTTATGACGAAGACATGCGTCAGGGGCAGATTATGATATATCTGGCGGTTCCGGCAAAAAAATCAAACAGAGCGTCCAAAGGCGTTCTTCAGCGATTTTATTCTGTCGAAGGCGAGCCGGTGTTTGACGAAAATACCGGCGAAGAAATTGCTATCCCCCGTCTGGTTCCCCGTCTTTCGTTGTTTGCTTCAGAAGCTCCCCCCCGGAAATATTGTGCTATTCCTATCGCAACGGTCGGTTATAAAGACGAAATTATCAGCCTATGCGAATATATTCCGCCGCTGCTGAATGTGGCATTGTATTCTCCGCTCGGAATGATGTGTGCGACATTATCGCGCAGATTGAGAGAAAAAGCGGTGTTTCTGGCTGAAAGGCTTCATTCTCCGTCTTCTGCGGTCAGAGGCGCGATGATTCTTGAGACCAAACTGCTTCTTCGCAGCATAGTGTCTGCCCTGCCCCAATTTGAAGCGGTGCTGAATACCGGCGTTTCTCATCCGTTTTTATTGTATATGGCATTATGCGGACTGGTGGGAAATATGGCATCTTTAGGCGCGGGGCTGGTGCCGCCGATATTATCTGCTTATAATCATAACGATCTCCGCCGCTCGTTTCAGGAAGCTGTTGAGTATGTCTATCGGATGATCCGCGAAGCGATTCTTGAATCTCATACGCCGATATGTTTTGATCTGGGCAGAGGCGCGTTCAGCCTGTTGATAGAAAAGGAATGGATGGACAACACGCTGATTATCGGCGTAAAAGCAAAACCCGGCATTTCCGAACCGTATCTGATGGCATGGATGAACGATGCCCTGATCGGGTCTGCCGAGGTCATGGAATCCATGAAAGAACGGCGGATTCTGGGGGCTAAACGAAAAAAAATCGAAGCTCAGGGCGAATTGGTTCCGCTTAGGGGAACAACGCTGTTTTCCATAGAAGCGATTCCGTCAGACAACTCGGAGCGGTTTGTTTATCCTGATCAGGTATTGCATATTGTCAATTCCGTTGATATGTCAGAAGCGCATCAACCTGCTGAAATTATTCTTTATATGAAGAATGAATGATGGGCATATCCGAAGAGATTGAAAATGTATTTTTACTGGAAAAATTCCGCGAGTTTTATGCGGAAGTCATTACCCAGAAACATGAAGTTCTTTCCGGTACAGAACACTCTGCCGAGGCAGAGGGCTATGCCTATCCGATTCATACAAAGCTTATGCGTGTTTTGGAAGAGCAGGTATATGATGCACGCCGCCAAGGGGGCGAGTACGGCATTCAGTTTTATAAAGAGGCGCAATATGTTATGGCTGCGCTGGCGGATGATATTTTTTTAAGCCTGAATTGGAAGGGGTGGGAGGAATGGAAAGCTGATTTGCTGGAGTTCGATTTATTCGGAACTTATACCGCAGGAGAGACGCTGTTTGAAAAGATAGATTATCTGCTCAAAGAGCGCAACCCGGCGGACAAGGACATGGCAGCCATATATCTTTTAGCACTTTCGTTGGGGTTTAAGGGAAAATTCAGAGATCATGATGATGGCGGAAAGCTCGATCTGTATCGCGGTCAGTTGTTTTCATTTATCTTTCGGAAAAAACCCGAATTTCTCAAAGACACCGCGCAAAGGCTTTTTCCGACAGCATACGGCTATACCGTAACTCACGGAGAAGATAAAAAACTTCCGTATTTCAGCGGCTGGGTCTGGCTGGTTATCGGATTGGCGGCGCTGTTTCTTATCGTGTCATCCGGAATATGGATATATTTTACAGACAGCCTTTTCAAAGATGTTGAAGAACTGATCGCAAACTTTACCCGGACAGGATGACATCATGCGATTACCCATTATTCTGCTTATTCTGACGATTATTCTGATACTCCTTGTTCTGAGGTTCATCATATATCTTTTCCGCTCTTCCGGTAAATCGGCGCCCGAAGCTGTTCAGGAAAAAGCGGCTGTTCAGGAAAAAGAATCTTTTCAGATGGGTAAAGCAGCTGCGGAATCAACGCCACTTTCAATTTTTTCAGCATCCCAGTTGAAAACCGTGTTTGCTCAGGCAGAAATATGGCTTAAAACCCATGTATCCGGCAAAGATTTCCGCTATCAGATTCCCCGTTTTCTGATGATCGGAGAAAGCACTTCGGGAAAAACCACAACGCTGAAGCAAAGCAGGCTCAGATATTCTGCCACTATTCCTGACCTTTCAGAGGGTGAATATGAAAAACAGCCCTGCAATTTCTGGTTTTTTGAAAGAGGCGTGATTGCAGATATAGCAGGCGATCTGGTGCTGAATGAAAACGGGGATGAAAAACTGTGGGATAATCTGCTCAAGCTCTTGCGGAAATACCGCCCCAAGCGTCCTATTGATGGCGTTATTCTTACGATTCCATGCTCAGGACTGATGGCGTCAGATGATGAGATTCCGAATGTTCATATTTTTAACCGGATCGCCAAAAAAGCCGATATTCTCTACGCCAAACTCTGGCAGGCGCAGAAAATACTGGGAATGCGCTTTCCGTTATATTTTCTGGTTACAGGGTGCGAAAGTATCAAGGGATTTGAAAATTTCTGCAATGAAATTCCCCAGCAGGCGCGTGATCATATCTTCGGGTGGTCTGTGCCGTATCCGGCAGATAGCGCATATTCACAGCATTGGGTTTCAGAAGCATTTCAGCATACTGACAGCGTTCTTGCCCGGATGCAGCTTGAAATGTTTGCTCAGGGAACTGCCCCTGAAAATCGGGACGGATTGTTTTTATTTCCGGGAAATTTTTCATCGCTTGCCGAACCGCTTCAGGTCTGGCTGGATCATCTGTTCAGACAAAGCGCGTACCATGAAATGTTTATGCTCAGAGGCATTTATTTCTGCGGACAGGGCGCGTTTGTAAAGGATTTGGTGGAGCAGAAAATTTTTCCCGAAAGCGCGTTGGCACGTCCATTGAAGCAGGCAATGATTTCAGGAAACCGGAAGCTTCTTGCGGCTCAGGCTGCCGCTGCCGCGTTTTTTCTGATTGCAAGTCTGGGATTGTGGAGTGACGCGTATGATTTGAATATTGATCGCAAGCGATTGGAACCCTTTTTAGAGACGCTGGATGACGACATTGACAATCTCAATGTGAAAGCGTTTGAAGGGAAAAGCGATCCGGAGTTTTACAAACTCATGCAGACCAAAAGGCTGCTGTTTGAAAAATCCGCAAAAAATCTGATTTCGGGAATATCCGAAGTGCGGAGTTTAAGATACGGATTTATTCCCGCGTCATGGTTCAGCGGAATTCATTCAAATATCGAAAAAGCCATGACCGGCGCATACAATGAAATTATCTTAAAAGGCGCGTATATCAATCTGATTCATAAAATCAGAACTGTTTTTGAAACGCTTAAAACACCGCCATCTGATTCTCCGGCAAATTACAAACCTTTTTCCATTGAGCAGACGCCGGAATTTGTCAATCTGCGTAAATTTGCGGATCAGATCACAGAATTTGAACTGTACGCACTGACCTACAATACGCTCAATGTTTCTGCGGATGTCAAGGATTTGGGGAAATTAATCGAATATCTTCATAAAACCCAACTGCCTGCCGAGTTTTATTCAGATGATGAGTATCACCGCAACGCGCTTAAAGATGCAAAACTTAAAAAGTTCGATATTTCGGCATATAAGCAGAAGACAAATGAGTTGACACTCAAGCCCCTGATAAATCGGATATTTACATCAAATACGCTTCTTCAGCATTTGAAAACATTGAGTCTTCAGATGGAAAGTTTTGCTCAGAAAAGCCGAACCCATGAAGATGAACAACTGATTCGCGATCTTACGGATATGATTTCCAAAACCGAAGCAGTGCTGGAGCGTCCTGAGCAGAACTGGATGTTTAAGGAAAAGCCTGATTTCGGAAAACCCTTTAACGAACTGATGGATGATATTGAGCAATCGCAGTTTTTCGGAACTGAATCCCGCAAAAAACTTGAATCAGAAGTTAAAACAGCATTTTACAGTTTCAGAGAAGAACTCCGATCACAGCGATCATCGCTGACAGGTCCGTTGTTGAAGAGAGAAGGCGGAACCATGACAAACATGCTCTCGCCCCCGGTGCTTCAATTGAAATCAGACATGAAAAAGCTTTTAAATCAGAAATTTATGGTGCTGGAAAAAGACGGGGACAGCGATATTGTGATTCCTTCGGGCATGAAACTGACATGGAGCATTGAGCCGCTTGAAGATGCGGTGCGGCTGTTTGATCCGTATGAGGGGTTTATCAATTCCGGGCTGAAGAATTTTCCGAAAGATATGCGTCATGTGATCAGCAATCTGGCGCGGCGCAATCTGGCGCAGAATCTTCTTGACAGAGTGTCCAAGGCACAGCAGATAAAGCCCGGCGCACGGGGCGGAGAATCGGAACTGGGGGCTGAAATCAGAAATTTCAAAGAAGCCTCGAAATATCTGGGAAGACTGCTGATCTATTCGGAACAGCTTGATCTTACAGAGTCTTATCAGATGCTTTCGGAAGTCATTTTCCGCCAAGCCGGGCGATTGCTGGAAAATACAGACGGATTGCTTGTAAAAGAAGATCTGTATCGGAACAAGGGAAAGGATTTTTCATGGTGGGATGGAAAAGAAAAACTGTCTTTAGCGGCTTTCGGTGCGGCGGATCAGAAGGAATTGGAATATTATCTCAAAGTTCAGAGGGAGAGGGTAAAATATATTGCGTATGAATATGCCGAGCCGCTGCTTTCTTTTTTTTCAACGCATAAGCTATTGAAAAACCGCAAAGAAGAGCATTTGATGTTCAAATGGGAACGGATTTTGGCGGAATTTGAAAAATATCAGACCAAACAGCCTGAAAATTCAATTGCCGCGCTGGAGCAGTTTATCTTATTTGATATGGATTCGATTAAGCCTGAAGAATATTCAACCAAAATCAAAGCAAAAGATATTCACCAGCGGTCTTCGGATTTGTTTTTGCAGAAAAGAAACGAGCTGATGGCAAAACTGTATTATCGCTGTCAGAAAATGACCACAGATAATGTATTTACAAAATATAATGAGATCAAAAGCTTTTTTGATGCAAAGCTTTCGGGAAGATTTCCGTTTATGATCATCAGGGGGCAGCAATCGTTTGTTGAAGCAAAACCTGAAGATATTCGGAATTTTTACCGGCTCTTTGATAAGCTCGCGCCGGATGCACTGAATCTGCTCAAATCCGGCGATCAGTTCGGACTTTCCGGCGAATCTGCCCGGACATTTCTGACCCGCATGACAGATATTCGCCAGATATTTGCCCCATATCTTGACAAAGATAAAAAAGACGCAAAACCGCCGGGCGATAAGACCGATGAGAAAAAAGAAGAGGTTTTGGCGCCGGATATTCCCGCGTTTGATATTGATGTGGAATTTCGGGTGAATCAGGAACATGAAGCAATGGCAAACCGGATTATTGACTGGCGCCTGACCGTTGGCGGACAGAGCTTCCGATACGGAGACGCTTTACGCACGGGGCAGTGGCGTTTCGGGGATCCGATCAGTTTTACGCTCAGATGGGCAAAAGACGGCGCGGATTATCCGGTGTTTGCCGGAGACCAAGCTGAAACGGATGAGACTGAAAAAATCATCACTTACCGATTCAAACAGCAATGGGCGCTGCTGTATTTTTTAAGGCATCATGCCGGAGACATCGAAGATTTCGGACAGTCTTCCGATCCGAAACCCCATACGCTGAAATTTTCGATAGATACGCGGCGAAGCGGCATGGAACCACAGGAAGAAGGAAAATTTACAACAAAAGCGTATATCCGTATAACGGTAATGACGCCGGGCAAGATAAAGACGCTGCTTACCTTGCCGTATTTCCCTGATAATGCGCCGGAATTAAAGATTGAAAAAGCAGATTAAGAGGCTTGCAATGCAGGAAAAAGAAATAGCACAGAACATTGTCAGAGAATCTTTGTTTTCTTCTGAAAGCTTGAATATAGAAAGATTTCTGAATCCGATTTCCGCAGAGCATCCGTGCGGAGAATATCTTTTATATGAAGGTACTTATGATAAAATTCAGGAAGCGCGGAGGGAAGATGATCTGATTGCAGCCCGCGGGGTATGGGAACGAAGTCTTAAAAAAGCGGATTGGAATCAGGTCAGAGAGCTTTGCTGCGATGCGCTTGAACATAAAAGCAAGGATTTGCAGATTGCAGGCTGGCTGCTTGAATCACTGTTAAGCCCTGAATATGCCTTTGCCGGAGTAAGAGACGGATTGAATCTGATACTGGGGCTGTGCGAACGGTTTTGGGATACGCTGCATCCTGAAATCTCAGCAGACGATATAGATTCCCGAATCGCGCCGATATTTTGGATAAACGAAAAATTATCCTTAAAACTCAAGCTGATATCCATGACCATGCCGCAGACTTCCCCGGACGCGGTGTCTTATGCGTTCAAGGATTGGGAAGACGCTGAGGAATCAGAGAAGCTTGCGTCAAAAAATAAAAAGCTCTATGAGCAGGCGGTGTCCGGGGGGAAAATTACGCGGGCAAAGTTTTTGGGCAGTGTGATGTTCACGCCCGTATCCTTTTACAACGCGCAATCTCAGGCATTGAATGCCGCCATGTCTTCTCTGCTTACACTGGAGCGGGTGTTGGATATCAGATGCGGCAAAGCTTCTCCGGGCTTGAAGCAATTCAAAGATATTTTGGAAAATATTCAGCGATTAAGCGATACGTTTTTGGAAGAAAAGTTGGAAAAGGAACGGCAGGATAATTCTGTATCGCCTGAAATCAAAGAGGCTTATGAATCCGGCGAAGATCGGATGATGAGGATTTCTTCCATCACCATCCGAAATCGTGCGGACGCTTACCGGATACTGTCTGCGGCAGCGGATTATCTGATGATTCACGAGCCGCACAGCCCCGCGCCTTATCTGGTGAAGCGCGCCGTGTCCTGGGGCAATATGACGCTTACAGACCTGCTCAAAGAATTGGTTTCAGATCAGAAAGATTTGACTCAGATACTTCAATTGCTCGGATTAAAAGGATTAAGTTAATAAGGAGGCATTATGTCAGAAGGCACACAGCACAAATTGGATCGTGTTCGTCCGCCCAGGGTTCAGATTACCTACGACGTTCATATCGGCGATGTGATTGAGATGAAAGAGCTTCCGTTTGTCGGCGGAATTATGGCGGATTTATCCGGCAAACCGGAAAAGCCTCTGCCGAAACTCAAAGACCGCAAGTTTGTGGAAATTGATCGGGATAATTTCAATCAGATTCTCTCCGCTATTGCGCCGCGCCTTGCGTTTCAGGTGGAAAACAGACTCAAAGACGACGGGTCAAAACTCAATGTCGAACTGAAATTTTCCGATGTTGAGAGTTTTGAGCCGGTCAATGTGTTAAAGCAGATAGAACCGCTTCGCAAGCTCTTTGACGCCAGACAGAAACTCTCTGATCTGCTGACCAAATTGGATGGCAACGACGATTTGGATAATCTGCTTCAGGAAGTGGTTGCCAACACGGAAAGCCTGAATCAACTCAGGAGTTTAACTGCCGGAAAACAGACAGCGTAACAGGAGGATGCTATGACTGAAGAACAGACAGAAGTTGCAGCAGCGGATGCGCCGCAGATCAGTCTGCTGGATAAAATCGTGTTAAACGGCAAAATGGCGCATGATCAGGGGCAGATGCCTTATGCAAGAGACATGATCGGGGAATTGGTAAATCAGATTCTGGATCAGGGCATGACGGTTAAGGCTGATACTGCCGCGATGATCAACGAGCGGATCGCACAGATTGACGATCTGATTACCCGTCAGTTAAACGAGGTTATGCACGCGCAGGAATTTCAGAAACTTGAAGCGTCATGGCGGGGTCTGCACTATCTGGTGGCGAATACGGAAACCGGAACTCATCTGAAACTGCGGCTGATGAATGTTAGCAAACAGGAACTTCTCAAAGATTTGGAAAAAGCCGTTGAATTTGATCAAAGCCAACTGTTCAAGAAGGTGTATGAAGAAGAATACGGCACATTCGGCGGTCATCCCTATACGCTTCTGATCGGCGATTATGAATTTGGGCGTCATCCGCAGGATATGGCATTGCTGGAGAAAATTTCCAACGTAGCTGCGGCAGCCCACGCGCCCTTTATCGCATCTGCGGATCCTAAGCTGTTTGATATGGAAAGCTTCACCCAGTTGGGCGTTCCCAGAGATTTATCCAAGATTTTTGAAAGTCTGGAGATGCTCAAATGGAGATCGTTCAGAGACAGCGAAGACTCCCGATATGCGACATTGGTTCTGCCGCATGTTCTGCTTCGGCTGCCTTACGGACCTGACACGATTCCGGTCGAGGGCGTAAATTTCAAAGAAGAGGTGGACGGCAAAAATCATAAAAAATATCTCTGGGGCAATGCGGCATGGGTATTGGGGCAGAGAATTACCAATGCGTTTTCGCTGTATCGCTGGTGCGGGGCTATCCGGGGCGTGGAAGGCGGCGGCATTGTCAAAGGACTGCCTGCTCACACCTTCAAGACCGACGAGGGCGATATTGCCTTGAAATGTCCGACAGAGATTGCCATTACCGACCGCCGCGAAAAAGAACTCAACGATATGGGCTTTATTTCGCTGGTTCACTGCAAGGGAACGGATTATGCGGCGTTTTTCGGGGGACAGACCGTACAGAAACCCAAAGTCTATAACACGCCGCAGGCAAATGCCAATGCCAGAATATCAACGGTTTTGCCGTATATTCTTGCGGCATCGCGCTTTGCACATTACATGAAAGCCATCATGCGGGATAAAATCGGCAGTTTTATGACCGCCGAAAGTATCAAAAGTTATCTGAACAAGTGGATCGGGAATTATGTGCTGGGGCAGGATGACGGCGGACTGGAAATCAAGGCTCGCTATCCTCTGCGCGAAGCCCGCGTGGATGTGTCGGAAATTCCGGGAAAGCCGGGCTGCTACAAAGCCGTAGCGTTTCTGCGTCCTCATTTCCAATTGGAAGAACTGACCACCTCTATCCGGCTGGTAGCTGAACTGCCGCCCCCGGCAGCCTGATAGACACATTCGGCTTGAACTTTTGATTTGAAAGGAAAAACAATATGGCAACCAATATGTACATCAAGTTTGACGGCGTTGACGGAGAATCCGAAGATAAAAATCATACCCAGTGGATTGAAATTCTGAACTGGAGTCATGGATTTTCTCAGCCGTCTTCGCCAGTCCGGGCATCCAGCGGCTCTACCGTTGAAAAAGCCAATCACTCGTCTCTTAACTTTACCAAATACATGGATATTGCAACTAAGGATTTATTGCAAGCCTGCTGGAACGGAAAACAGTTTCCGAAAGTGGATATTGAATGCTTCCGTTCGGACGGCACGGATGATAATGCCATCAAGTATCTTATGATCAATATGGAGCAGGTGGTGATTTCCAATTACAGCTTTTCCGGAGGGGGCGGAGATATTCCCATAGAAAATCTTGCGCTGTCTTATGGAAAGATCACATATACTTATGACTCCAAGAAAAAAGACGATGGCACGGCTGCAGGCGCGAAAGTGGTTTCCCATGATCTCAAAACAAACGAGGTCAGCGCAGCATAATAGCGGAGATTGCATCATGTCATGGTCGCAGGAAAAAGTTGAACTAAGAGCGTCTCTGATTGACCGGCTGATAGACGAGGATCCGTCTGTCTGCCGGGAAATCCGTCCGCTGCGGACGCTTTCGCCCAAAAAGCAAAAAGCGTCCATAGCACGCGATCTGATGTGGCTGCTGAATACCCGCACACCTATCCCGGCGTCTCTTTACCGGCAAAAGGAACTCACGGTCATTGACTACGGGATCCCGGATTTCGGCAAATCTTCTCCGGCAAATCCCGATGACCGGGACATCTTGGCTCAAAGCATGTCCAAAGCGATTTCAGTCTATGAACCCCGGCTTCGGAATGTGCGGGTATTTGTAAAACCGGAGACAAGAGATGAAAAAACGCTGGTTGTCGTTATTGAGGCAATCATGGCAGTTGACGAGGTAAGAGAACCGATATCATTTCAGACAATTTATCAGAAAGATTCCGGGGCATGGGATATTTATGACAACGACTTCTGACATTTTTTTGGAATATTACAAAAGAGAATTAAGCTATCTCCGCAGAATGGGGCTTGAGTTTTCAAGGACATATCCCAAAATTGCCGGAAGATTGGAACTTGAGGTTGATGGCTGTCCGGATCCTCATATTCAGAGGCTCATAGAATCGTTTGCCTTTTTAACCGGAAGAATTCAGTACAATATTGAGAGCGAACTCTCGCACATTTCTTCCGCCCTGCTGGGCGTGTTGTATCCTCAGTTCTTAAATCCCATGCCATCCATGACCATCGCTTGTTTTAAGCCGGATATGACGCATGGCGGACTGACGTCGGGCTATCTGATTCCGAAAAATACGCCGATATTTGCAAACAGCGAACAGGGCGATATCTGCCGATTCAGAACCGCATATCCGGTAATTTTATTTCCGATAACCGTAAGTTATGCGGGCATTGAATCTTCGGATCAGTTTGATTTTTCTGCCGGTCATGCGGTGCTGCGGATCAGGCTTGAAACTCAGTCTGTTCCTTTTGCCGCATTATCGGATTTCAATCACCTGAGATTTTACATCAATGCAGACAGGATGACCGCCAACACCCTGTATGAACTTTTATTCTGCCATTCGCTGAAAACGGCTGTTCTGCCGCAAACAACCCGAAAACCTGCGTTTTTGCCGGATAATGCCATTCAGCCCATAGGATTTGCGCCGGATGAGGATATTCTGCCGTATCCGCCTAATGCCCATTCCGGCTATCGGCTGCTTCATGAATTTTTCACCTTTCCCCGAAAATTTTTCTTTTTTGACATAAACTTAGGGGAACAAAGCTTTTCGCCTGAAGATACGCATACAGACCTTCTGATAATGCTCAATGAGATTCCCAAAGAGCGGCTGGTGATTGATCATACGACATTTTGTCTGGGATGTACGCCGATCATCAATCTGTTTCCCAAAACGACTGAGCCTATCCGTTTGGATCAGAAACTGCCTGAATATCCTCTGATTGCTGATATTCGCCGGGAAAGAACCACTGAAATTCATTCAATTATTTCTGTATCCGCTTCTTCGGATGCCGCAGATACCAGCACCGTGTTTGAGCCGTATTTTTCGTTTCATCATCTTAACGAACAAAGAGAGCAAAAAGCGTTCTGGCATCTTATCCGCAGAGCGTCTGACCGAAAAGATCTGCCCGGAACCCATTGTTTTATTTCATTTACAGATTTGAATTTTACGCCTGCGGATTCTTTGGTTCAGACTGCGTTTGCCCATACCCTGTGTACCAATCGCAGACTTGCAGAGCAGATTCCTGCCGGCGGTATTTTTCAGGTTGAATTTGCCGCGCCGATTTCGCAGATTATCGCGCTGAACAAACCCACGCTTCAGATTGAACCGCCGCTCAAGGGCGCGGCATTGTGGCGGCTGATTTCTCATCTGTCGCTCAATCATCTGTCGTTGACCAAAGGCGCGGACAGCCTGAAAGCCTTGCGTGAAATTCTGATGCTGTACAGTTTTTCAGAATACACCGATACGCATCAGCAGGTGTCCGGCATTCAGGAGATGTCATGCAGAAATGTGGTCAGGCGGCTGGGGGCTGAAGCGTGGCGGGGATTTTGCAAAGGGATTGAAATCACGCTCACCTTTGATGAGCGGCTGTATGTGGGCAGCGGCGCGTTTTTGCTGGCTGCGGTATTGAATCGGTTTTTTCCGCTGTATGCTTCGGTGAATACGTTCACGCAACTGAAAATTCAAAGCAAACAGCGTGAAGGAATTTGGAAAATGTGGTCCCCGATGGTCGGGGATGAGATGGTGTTTTAGTTTCCAGAATTGACAAGGAAATTTCAACAGTCCGGTCTGCACACCGGAAAGACTGCCGAAACTGATGCAGGCAGTCAGCAAACAGGCTTGTCCGAAAACGGAACAGGCGGGTTAATGAATTCACGCTCTGCCGGAACCGCAGGTAGGAAGCCGGATTGTCCGGCAATTTATTTTTTAATTTCGCCCCGTGCTTTATGAGCTGATCTTGACGGTCATGGTGATCATCAGGTGGGGTGATTACAATTTGGGCGTACGAGAATACAGGCAGAGACCCTCAGCCACCCGCGCTTTATTTTTGTATGAATATTTCTGTACGAATAGTAGGGGACGCATTCTTAATACGCTGGACTCGGGGCAGGGCAAAAAGTTGGTTCGTGAAATGGGAACAATCGGTCGGCTTCATCAAATCTGTAGGTGAATATGCCCGAACCTTTATTAACAAGCTGAAATAAAGGTTTGATAATGATATATAAC
>DYRC01000064.1 GCA_020718925.1 Desulfonema limicola | reverse complement strand
GGATTCTGGAGCAGTACAAAGAAAAGAATATCAAAGACCCGACAGTGAAAGAACTCTTTGATAATTACCGCTTTTCGGATTATAAAGAGCATGTTATTGACCTGCTGATGCGCGTCTGCACGGTGAGCGTGAAAACAACGGAGATTACCAAATGTCTGACATCCTGATTCAACAATATTACACCCGGCTTGAAAAAGTCATTCAATATGGCGGCTCATACAATGAAACCGCCATCCGCAATGCGTTTTATATTCTGCTGAACAGCTTCTGCGAATCAAAAAATTTTGAACTCATCCCTGAATTCAGCCAGAAAGACGCAAAAATAAGACCTGACGGCACGGTCAAAGACCGCTTGTGTCAGGACATCGGATACTGGGAAAGCAAAGGTCCGGCGGATAATCTGGACGCCAAAATTCAGAACAAATTCGACAAAGGCTATCCGGCAGTCAATATCCTGTTTGAAAACTCCGACAGAGCCGTGCTGTTTCAGAAAGGCGTTAAAATCATGGATATTTCCATGAAAAACGCTGAAAAACTGGAGGAAATCCTCAGCAAATTTCTCAGCTATAAAAGCCCGGAACTTTTGGCGTTTTATGATGCCATTGAAAAATTCAGCCTGCATCTGCCGAATATTCTCACCATGCTCAGAGAAAAAATAGCCGAAGAATCTCAGCGCAATCCGCAATTTCAGCAGGCAAGAGATAAATTTTTAACGCTTTGCAGAAACGCTGTCAATCCGCATATCATGCCAGAAGATGTCCGGGAAATGATGATTCAGCATATCCTGACCGAAGAAATTTTCTTAACGGTGTTCAATGAATCCATGTTTCACCGCGAAAACAACATTGCCCGCGAACTGAATCATGTTGTCTGCACATTTTTTACCGGAGAAATAAAACATCATACCCTTGACAGCATTGAAAATTACTATCTGTCCATCAAACGCGCTGCGTCAAATATCGCAAATCATAATGAAAAACAGAAATTCCTCAAGGCGTTGTATGAAAATTTCTATCGGATTTACAATCAAAAAGCCGCCGACCGGCTCGGAATCTTCTATACGCCCAATGAAATTGTCAGTTTTATGGTGGAAAGCACGGATTATCTTCTGAATAAATGCTTCGGAAAACTGCTCAAAGATGAGAATGTCCGTATTCTTGATCCGGCTGTGGGAACAGGCACGTTTGTTACCGAACTGATTGAATATTTACCAAAAAATGAACTTCCGCAGAAATACAGGGAAGATATTCACTGCAACGAGGTTTCGATTCTGCCGTATTATATCGCAAGTCTGAATATCGAATTTACCTATAAACAGAAAATGGGTAAATATTCGGAATTTAAAAATATATGTTTTCTGGATACATTGGAATACACCACGTTCAACGGCAAACAGTACGATATGTTTTCGATGACTGTTGAGAACACAAAACGCATCAGGGAGCAGAACAGTCAGGAGATTTTTGTCATTATCGGAAATCCGCCGTATAATGCGAACCAGCAGAATGAAAATGATGACAACAAAAATCGGGAATATCCCAAAATTGACGAGCGCATCAGAAATACCTATATCGCGCAGAGTACAGCACAGAAAACAAAGCTTTATGATATGTATTCGCGCTTTTTCCGATGGGCGACTGACCGGATCGGAGATAAAGAAGGCATTGTTGCTTTTGTGAGCAATTCCTCATTTATTGATGCCAAGACCTTTGACGGCTTCAGAAAAGTCATTTCTGAGGAATTTGATGAAGTTCACATTGTGGATTTGGGTGGAAATATGCGGAAACAGGAAAAAAGCAATGTTTTCGGGATCAGGGTCGGCGTTGCGATTTCCTTTATGATAAAATACTGCAACCGAAGGGAATCTCTGAGAAAAAAGCATAAAAACAGAACAGATGAACCTCATCGTTGCAGAATTTACTATTACCGTGTTCCCGAATATGACACAGCCGCAGAAAAGCTGAATTTTCTTGCAATGACAAAATTATGGGATATTGATTTTCGCCATATTATTCCTGATGAAAATCATAATTGGATTAATCTTACGGATAATGATTTTGATGAGTTACTGCCTGTTGCGAATAAGGAAACAAAGCTGGCAAAAAAAAACGAAGATGAAGCAGCGATTTTTAAGCTGTTCTCTCTGGGGGTTGTTACAAATCGTGATGCGTGGGTTTACGATTTTGATAAGAAAAATCTTTCCCAAAAAGTAAAATATCTTATTGATTTTTATAATCAGCAGGTTAAACAATATCATAAACTCAAGGATAAACCTGTTGTCAGTAGTTTTATTGATTACGGTATCAAGTGGACACGGGCAGTCAAAAAAGACCTTGCATCCGGTAAAAGGTACAAATACAATAAAAATTTAATTATTAAAAGCCTTTACAGACCGTTCGTAAAAAAGAAATTGTATTTCGGCAGGGAACTCAATGAGATGCAATTTCAACATCCTAATATTTTCCCGACCGGGTGTGAAAATAAGGTAATCATGGTTTCTACCGGACAGAGAGATTCTTTTTATGTTTTATCAACAGATTGCATTCCGAATCTTGATATTTATGTTCCGAATGCCAATCAATGCCTGCCTTTCTATCGCTATGATAAAAACGGCACCCGCCTTGACAACATCACAGACTGGGGCTTGAATCAGTTCATAAGCCATTATAACAATTCCGAAATCACCAAAGAAGACATTTTTCATTATGTCTATGCGGTTCTGCATAATCCCGAATATCGCCAAAAATATGAGCAGAATTTAAAGCGCGAACTGCCACGCATTCCGTTTTATGAGGATTTTCATCAATGGGCGGCGCGTGGCAGAGAACTGATGAATCTGCATATCAGTTTTGAAACAGTCGAGCCGTATCCGCTTGAAAGACGGGATATTCCGAATGTCAGAACTCCGCAGCCTAAGCTGAAAGCGGATAAAGACAGCGGCGCAATCATCATTGACACGGCGACAACGCTTTACGGCGTTCCGAAAATCGCTTGGGAATATAAACTCGGCACATACTCCGCGCTTCAATGGATTCTGGAGCAGTACAAAGAAAAGAAAATCAAGGATCCGACAATTGCCGAAAAATTTGACAGTTATCGCTTTTGGGATTACAAAGAGCATGTTATTGATTTGCTCATGCGCGTCTGCACGGTGAGCGTGAGGACGATGAAAATTGTTGAAAAAAGACCGGGAGTTGTGTGATCCGCTGATTCACGTTGAAAAGGGGATTATACAGGAAAAACATGATAATTACATTCCGAGATAAAGCCACCAGAAAAATTTTCGATGGTGAGAAGATAAAATCAACAGACAAAGCTCTTGCTGAAAAAGCGCGGCGGCGTCTTCAACTGATTAATTCTGCTATAAAAGTTGAGGATTTGTATTTTCCGCCTTCAAACAGATTTCATGCGCTTCAGGGTTATGATCCGCCCCGTTATGCGATTCGGCTGAATAATCAATGGCGGATCAGCTTTGAATGGCATTCGGACGGAAATGTCTATGATGTATGTTTTGAAGATTATCACTGATAAGGAGGTTTTTATGTTACCCAAAAACAGACCGATTCATCCCGGAAAATTCATCGAAGAAGATATTCTGAAAGAGCTTGGTATCACAGAGAAACAGCTTGCAGAATCAATCGGTGTAACGCCGAAAATCATCCGTGAGCTTGTGAACGGAAAAAGTAGAATCAGCATGGACATAGCTCTCAGATTAGGACGATTTACAAAAACCAGCGCTCAGATGTGGCTGAATTTGCAGAATGCGGTTGATCTTTGGGATGCGTATCATTCGCCGGTGTTTCAGGAAATTGAACGGATACAGCCTTATGCTGCCTGAATACCGGCGGCTGTGTGATGATATTCTGAAAAATAAGGAGATATTTTTATGTCAACATTAAGAAGAAAGGCGACAATTTATTTTGACCCGAATCTGCATAACGCATTGCATCTGAAATCAGTTCGGACATCACGCTCTGTATCAGCATTGGTCAATGACGCAATCCGTTTTCTGCTTGCGGAAGATGCCGAAGACCTTGCAGCGTTTGAAGAGCGTGCTGATGAACCCCTGATTCCTTTTGAGGATGTGTTAAAAGAACTGAGATATAATGGTCGGATATAAAATATTTTTCAAGTGTTCAGTTGCAAAGGATTTGGAACATATTCCGAAGAAAGACCTGATACGCATTCTGCAACGGATTGAGTCGCTTGGGCATAATCCGCGTCCGGTCGGTTGTGAAAAATTGGCAGGTTATGAGCGATACAGGATCAGACAGGGAAATTATCGGATCATATATTCCATAAAGGATCAGGAACTTAGTGTATGGATTGTAAAAATCGGTCATAGGCGTGAGGTGTATCGGAAAATGTCCTGAAACACAACTCCGACGTGAGCGAAGAAGACCGGGGGGCTGTGTGTTGATATTCTTGAAAAAATGGATTCTGGAGCAGTACAAAGAAAAGAAAATCAAGGATCCGACAATTGCCGAAAAATTTGACAGTTACCGCTTTTGTGATTACAAAGAGCAGGTTATTGATTTGCTGATGCGTGTCTGCACGGTGAGCGTGAGGACGATGGGGATTGTTAAAGAAATGAATCATAACATAGGAGGATAATATGTTAAATCAAAGTATTATCAATGAAGTAATAAAGGATTTGTATGATTTTCCTGAAAGCAAGCTTTCTTTGCTGATTGATTATATTGCTTTTCTTAAAAAAGAGCATATCAAAAAAGGCAAAATCAGAAAGAGAAAACAATTCATGTCTTTTGCCGGTATATTGAGTGAATCCGAAGCAGATGAATTGCTTGAAACGATTCAAAAAAGCCGATCAGACAAAAAATTGGAGATAACGCTTTGAAATATATTATTGATAGCGATATTCTGATTTATTTTTTAAAAGACCATCCGAATGTTGTAAGAGCATTTAAAAAGACGGAACCGGATGATATTGCTGTAACCATCATCACTTATGCCGAATTATTGTTCGGGGCTTATAATTCTTTAAAAATTAAGGAAAATTTATCTAAAATAAAATCTTTTTTACAAACGATGGCTATTGCGGATTTTGATAAAGCGTCCGCTGAAGTATTTGCCAGTTTGAAAGCAGAGTTACGCAAAGAAGGTAAAATTATTTCAGATATGGATTTGATAATTGCAAGTATTTGTATTGCAAACAATTTTATTCTCGTAACAAACAACTCAAAGCATTTTAAAAGAATTAAGGGACTTAAAACAGAGAATTGGAGTTTATAATTCAAGGCTGCACGGTGAGCGTGAGGACGATGGGGATTGTGAAAAGGATGAATCATGAATAAGATATGGCAGATGCAAGAGGCAAAAACTCATCTTGAAGCAATTGCAGAACAGGCGATTCATTTCGGAGCGCAGGTGATTCAGACTCAGGATGAGGTAAAAGTAGTCCTTCTTTCGATAGAGGCTTATCAGAAATTAACAAAGCCTGATACGCTTGTCGGTTTTTTTCAAAAATCGCCTTTATACGGAGTGCCGTTGGATTTGGAGAGAAATTCAGATACCGGACGGGATGTTGACTTATGAAATACCTGCTGGATACCTGTGTCATTTCAGAATTAATCAAACCGAAACCATATCAGCCTGTTACAGACTGGATTCTCCGAACCGATGAAAAGAGTTTATATATCAGTGTATTAACGATAGGAGAAATCTATAAGGGAATTGCCAAACTGTCTGATTCAGTTAAAAAAGATAAGTTATTACAATGGGTAGAAGAAGATTTGACTTATCGTTTTGAAAACAGAATTTTGGATATTACGCCTGAAATAGCCAAAGCATGGGGAATTTTGCAGGGGCATTGGGAAAAACACGGTATGAAGATGCCGGTGATAGACAGCCTTATCGCTATAAGTGCTTTAGTGAATGATTTTACAGTGGTAACGAGAAATGAATCGGATATGAAAAAGAGCGGGGCGACAATTTTGAATCTATGGGTGGCATCATAGAATATCTTGATAATTACCGCTTTTCGGATTACAAAGAGCATGTTATTGATTTGCTGATGCGTGTCTGCACGGTGAGCGTGAGGACTATGGGGATTGTTAAAGAAATGGAGGGTAATCTGATATGCCAACCTTAAAAATTGCGCTTTCGATTGATGAAAATTTATTAAAAAGACTTGATTTTATTGTTAAATCAAAAGTTTTTCCGAATCGCAGCAGGCTTATCAGGGAAGCTATCATTGATAAGCTTACGCGGATAGAAAAACAGAATCGTTTTCTCAGAGAATGCTCAAAGCTTGACCCTGAATTTGAGCAGGCAATGGCTGAGGAAGGATTTGCTTGGGAGTTGGCGGAATGGTCGGAATATTAAGAGGCGATATTTATTGGGCTGATCTTAACCCGGTAATCGGCAGCGAACAGGGTGGGCTTCGTCCGGTTTTAATCCTCAGTCATAAAGGATTTAATAAACATTCCGGCACAGTGATTGCTGTTGCAATTACAAGTCAGCCTCAACGTGCAGGCTTTCCGTTAACTCTTGAGTTGGACAGCCCTGAACTGCCTAAGCAGTCATGGGTGAAAAACAGCCAGATTCGGACACTTTCAGTCAAACGTCTCAGGGAAAAGCTTTGTACTATTTCAGCAGAGCAGGTAAATCTTGTTGTCGAAGGTTTGAATGAGATTATCGGGGAATGAATTTTGCTGATGCGTGTCTGCACGGTGAGCGTGAGGACGATGGAGATTTTGGAAAGTCAGAAGTTTTTTGATTAAAAGAAAGGATATGGCTGTTGTTCATGTATGAATTTATCTGAAATTTTTATCCGGCGTCCGGTGATGACCACGCTGCTCATGGTTGCTATTCTGATTTCGGGGATTATGGGCTATCGGCTTCTGCCGGTAAGCGATCTGCCGAGCGTTGATTTTCCTACGCTTGAGGTCAGCGCTCAGATTCCGGGCGCAAATGCTGAAACAATGGCGTCTTCTGTGGCAACGCCGCTGGAGAAAGTCTTTTCCACCATTGCGGATTTGGATTCGATGACATCCACCAATGCCACCGGCAGCACCCGAATCACGCTGCAATTTTCTTTAAACCGTAATCTGGATGCTGCGGCGCAGGATGTGCAATCTGCCATTGCATCGGCAATGAAAGCCTTACCGCCGGAAATGCCTACGCCGCCGACATTCCGCAAGGTAAATCCTGCAGATCAGCCGGTCCTTTATATTTCAGTCAGCTCAAAGACACTGAGGCTTTCAGATGTTGATGAATATGCTGAAACGCTTATGGCGCAACGAATTTCAATGGTCAGCGGCGTGGCGCAGGTTCAGGTTTATGGTTCTCAGAAATATGCGGTTCGCATCAGGCTTGATCCGCAGGCTTTGGCAGCCAAAGACATCGGCATGGATGAGGTGGCAACTGCAATTACACGCGCAAATGTAAATCTGCCGACCGGAAGCATGACAGGTACTGAGCGGGTTTATTCGATTCAGGCAAATGGGCAGCTTACACGCGCACAGGATTATCGTTCTGTAATTGTTACTTATCGCAACGGTTCGCCTGTGCGGCTGGAAGACATCGGAACGCCCACAGATAGCGTGGAATTGGATAAACGCGTCAGCAGATTCAACAATGAGCCGGGTATGATGATTGCGGTTCAGCGCCAGCCCGGAACCAATACGGTCGGCGTTGTCAATGCCATCAAAGAGCTGCTTCCGAAATTTGAAAAGCAGATTCCTGCGTCTGTCAAAATGCAAATCATGTGGGATCGTTCCGAATCTATTCAAAATTCTGTCAATGATGTTAAATTCACGCTGCTGCTGACCGTGTGTCTGGTGGTGATGGTGATTTTTCTGTTTCTGAGAAATCTTACTGCCACGATTATCCCCAGCCTTGCGCTGCCCATGTCGGTTATCGGCACATTTGCTGCCATGTATCTTATGGGATACAGCTTGGATAATGTTTCGCTGATGGCATTGACGCTTGCGGTCGGCTTTGTGGTGGATGATGCCATTGTTATGCTGGAAAATATTGTGCGCCATGTTGAGCAGGGAGAAACGCCGTTTGAAGCTGCGTTAAAGGGATCGGCTGAGATCAATTTTACCATTTTATCCATGACCTTATCTTTGGCTGCGGTCTTTATTCCGGTGTTGTTTATGGGCGGCGTTGTCGGGAGATTATTTCGGGAATTTGCCGTTACGATTACCTTTTCAATTCTGATTTCCGGAGTTGTGTCCTTAACGCTGACGCCCATGCTTTGCGCCAAAATGCTGCGACATGAAGGACATTCTCAGCATGGCAGACTGTATCGCGCTTCTGAAAAAATCTTTGATCTGCTCCTGAAATGGTATGATGTTACGCTGAAAAGCGCGTTGAATCATCATCGGATGACCATGCTGATTTCTATTATCTTGCTGATGGCTACGGTCTATCTTTTCAGAATTGTTCCCAAAGGCTTTCTGCCCAGCGATGATACCGGTATGATTCAAGGATCAACGCAAGCCGAACAGGGCATATCCTTTGAAGGCATGACAAAATATCAGACCATCGTCTCAGATATTATTTCCAAAGACCCGAATGTGTTATCGGTCATGTCGGTAACCGGCGTGGGGGGCTTGATACTTGGAAATAATACCGGACGGTTGATGATTCGCCTCAAACCGCGTGAAGAGCGAAAATTATCTGCAGATCAGGTGATTACACAACTGCGCCCCAAGTTGGCGGTTGTGCCGGGGATTCGTACGATTCTGCAAAATCCGCCGTCAATTCCTATCGGCGGACGTTTCACGCGGGCATTGTATCAGTTCACGCTGCAAAGCCCGAATACGCGTGAATTATACGAGGCAGCATCCGCATTTGAGGCAAAAATGCGCGAATTGCCGCTTGTGCAGGATGTGAGCAGCGATTTGGAACTCAAAAACCCTCAACTCAATGTGGAGATTGACAGAGACCGCGCGGCAGCGTTGGGTATAACCGCATTTCAGATTGAAGACGCTTTGGCAACTGCATACAGTTCCCGCCAGATTTCAACGATTTATGCAACGAATAATACTTACAAAGTTCTGATAGAACTTGCGCCGCAATATCAGAAAGACCCGAACGCGCTTTCCATGCTCTATGTGCGCTCATCTGCCGGAAAACTGGTTCCTCTGGAAACTTTGGCGAAATTCACCACCGGCGCAGGACCGTTATCTGTCAATCATTCCGGGCAGTTTCCCTCTGCTACGATTTCGTTTAATTTAAGACCCGGCATTGCGCTCGGCGATGCAGTGGCGTCTGTGGAAGAGATTGCCCGGCAAACGCTTCCCGCGTCAATCACGACCGGCTTTCAGGGAACAGCGCAGGCATTTCAGGCGTCTTTCAAGGGATTATGGCTGCTGCTGATTCTCTCTATTGTGGTGATTTACATTGTTTTGGGGATTTTGTATGAAAGCTTTATTCATCCGCTGACCATTCTTTCAGGATTGCCGTCTGCGGGCGCAGGCGCATTGCTGACGTTGTTGTTATTCAAAGTAGAACTGGGGCTTTACGGCTTTATCGGCATCATCATGCTGATCGGCATTGTCAAGAAAAACGCAATTATGATGATTGACGTTGCTTTGGATGCACAGCGCAAGGATAACAAGCCTGCCGCTCAAGCCATTTACGAAGGCGCGTTGATTCGTTTTCGTCCGATTATGATGACCACGATGGCAGCACTCATGGGAACGCTGCCGATTGCTATCGGATTCGGCTCAGGCGCGGAGGCAAGAAAGCCGCTGGGATTGGCGGTGGTTGGCGGGTTGCTGATGTCTCAATTGCTGACGCTTTACTTTACGCCGGTGTATTATATTTATCTGGATTCGTTTCAGAAAATGTTTTCAAAGAAGCAGATGCGGAATCGCATGTTGGCAGAAAAAAACTGCTGACATCGTTCAAACAATGAAGATAGAAATTACAAAAGAGTCCATAAACACGTTTTTAGAGAAAAGAGTGTTTTCAATCCCCCACCCGATTAAGGCAGGGGATTGAGTTAAGTTATGACATTACGGAGTTGTTGTACTTTCAATAAATTCTGAAGAAACAACCTTGAATACCGGCTCAAGTTTCCAATAGTTGTGTTGTTCTTTGATGGATTTTGCAGCATCCACCACGATTTTCGTTTTGGTCGTCTTGCCCTTGACAATCGTGAATTTGTACTTGATTTTGATGCCGCTGTGATATGCGCTATGGACTTTAAGCTGATGCTTTTTACCATCAGCATCCACCACATAATTGGCATACTCTTCACCATCAGCAGGTTTATCGGAAAGTAGCAGCCTGATTTCATCATACTTACCATCCAAACCTGATTTCAAATCTTCCAACAGCAGTTGCGCCTCTTTGCTTTCAATATCAAAGAGTTTGAGGGTCTTTTTCGGTTCGGCAATGATTTTCCATCCATGCCACTTTTCGCCGTGAACCGCAACTGCCCTGATTGTAATGAAAGCTGCTTTGTACTTTGCTTTGTCCAGATTTTCAGCACTGATCAGCAATGACCATGTACCTTTATTCACATCATCCGGATCATCTTTTACCAGATCACTGCCATCGCAATCCTGATCAATGCCGTCTCCGGCTATTTCAGACGCGCCCGGATAAACATCGGGATTGGTATCATCGCAATCACCCTGCTCTTTGGTAAAGCCGTCTCCGTCAGCATCAGAAGCATCCGCAGTGGTTTTGGCTGTCCAAGTGCCTTTGCCCGAACCTTCGCAAACATCATTCTGATAGAACCATGTGCCGGTGGCTTCAGTAGCACTGGTGAATGTTCCGATAATCTCAAAGTTGGACTTTGAGAAGCTGAATTTGCCGTCTTTGATTTCAACAACGGCATCTCCGCTCATCAACAGATTGCTTTTGACGCATTTGTCTGAAAATTCTCCGACATAATCCATTTTAATCGTCAGCGCAGTTACCTGATTATCTTTGACCGTAAAGCTGATCGGCTGCTTCTGATCGGTCTCTCCGGTCCAGTCGCCTGACGTGATGGTTTCAGGAACAGTGCAGATCAAATCCGTACCATCGCAATCTTCATCTACGCCGTTGCCGCAGATGTCTGTTGCGCCTTTGTAAACAGCCGGATTGTTATCATCGCAATCGCCGTCTCCGACCGTAACGCCGTCTTTGTCTTTATCCGCAGTCGGATCATCTTTTGCAGGACAATCGCCTTTGCCCGGATAAATATCCTTGTCATTATCATCGCAATCGCCGTCTATGATCGAGTAGGTGTCGCCGTCTTTATCTGCATACTTGGCTGCTTCATCCAACGCGGCTTTCAGCAGATCATCCACTTTGATTGCAAGTGCAAGCGTACCCAAACCGGCATCTCTGAGGGCTGTAAGAGCTGATACCAACTCACGAACATCGCACTCAAATTTATCTGATGCAAAATCAATAATCACATCTTTGGCATACGCGCGCAATCTGAGAGCATCCGGAATCACAATGCCGTTTT
The DNA here is from genome assembly GCA_020718925.1 of Desulfonema limicola. Lineage (GTDB taxonomy): Bacteria > Desulfobacterota > Desulfobacteria > Desulfobacterales > DYRC01 > DYRC01. The sequence continues at coordinate 3,290 of DYRC01000064.1, read as the reverse complement.
TGGCATCGTTATCCGTATCCAGCGTGAGCAGGAATCTGCACAGATTGATGACTTTTGCAGCTTTCGGATCGGTTTCGCTCAAAAGATCAAGCGGCGTAATCGCTGCTTTTGCCTTGATTTTGCCCAAAGTGATCTTGCCGATAAAGAACGTGATGTCTTCATCCGGCATATATTTGAACATGCCTTTTTCATCTGTCAAACCAGCCTGAGTTGCCGTTGCATATTCAATGCCTTTTGCAAGACCGAACAGGAACACGCCTGATTTTACCTTATCTTTATCAGCATCAGCTACACAGGTCGTTTTGAAACCATCGCAGTTTTTATCAACGGTGCTGCCGCATCCTTCTGCCGCGCCCGGCTTGATGTCAGCGTTGGTATCATCACAATCGCCCTGACTTACCGTAAAGCCGTCCTTATCGCCATCTGTTTCAGGAGTAGCAGATTCAGCTTTGAACTTGGCTGTCCAAGTGCCGTTGACCGTCTTATCTCCGATCTTGGCAAACCATTTGCCTTCAGCTTCCTCCGCACTCTTGAAAGTTCCTGAAATTTCAGTGTCTTGTTCAGTATATGTGAATTTGTTGTCTGTAATCGTAATCTTGGCTGATCCGGTCATAATTGATGCGCCGGTACAAGATGCTTCAAGCTGTGCAAACAACGATGAAATCACATCATCAAGAACATTGAACTTAATCGGCTGAGTCAGTTCTTCACGTGCAGTGGTTTCGGTTTTGAGAGTTCCTTCCCACGCGCCGTTTTTGATGACTATCGGACATTGTTCTTTTACGTCATCACAGTTTTCATCAACATCATTGCCACACACTTCGGCTGCGGTGGGATTGATCTTATCATCACTGTCCTTGCAATCACCCTGACCGATGGTAAAGCCATCTTTATCTTCGTCTTTGTTTTCATCTCCCGCGCAGATCAGATCACTGCCGTTACAATCCTGATCTTTGCCGTCTCCGCAGATTTCCGTGCCTTTGGGATTGATTGTCGCATCATCGTCCTTGCAATCGCCCTGAGCAACCGTATATCCGTCTTTATCCTCATCTTTTGCGCCATCTTCTTTGAAAGTAATGGTGATTTGGATAAAAATTTTAACCTTGTAGGCTTTGACCAAAAGCTTTTTGCCTTTAGGCTTAACAGAGGTCAGCAGCATGATTGTGGTCTGAGTGCTTATTTCAAAATCGTCCGTACTCAGAGTGAAATTGAGCGATTTGCCCTTAGCGGTAATTCTGACGGTTTCGCCGATTTCAATGCCGTTTTCAGGATCATCATCATCATCCAGCGTCATCAGCAACGCACATATATTGATGACCGCAGGCGTGTCTCCGGTTGCGCCCGGAACAAGGTCAATCGGGGTCAGAATGGCTTTGCCTGATACTTCGCCCAGAATAATTCCGCCGATAAAAAATTTGACTTTTTCACCCGGCGCGTACTTGAATTTACCTTTTGTATCGGTAATACCGGTTTGGGTAGGCGTCTGATATTCAACACCTTCTACGCCTTTATCTCCCAGTGCCAATGTGCCTTCGGTGGTGCAGACCAAATCTTTTCCATCGCAATCCTGATCTATGCCATCTCCGCAGAGTTCTGTTGCGCCCGGATAAATTTTGGGATCATTATCGTTGCAGTCGCTTTCGCTGACAGAATAGCCGTCTCCGTCATTATCTGCTTTTTTGCATGTAAGTCCGCCGATAGTGCTTTTGGCAACATCAGGTCCTTTGGCAGCAACAGCAACTGTACCGATTTCCCAATGTCCGTCAACGATAAATGAAAATTCGCCGGTTGTGAAATCCGCAGCGGTTTCCCATTTAATGCCGGTTAAGCCGGTATTCGGATCGGGTTTTACAAGCTGATAAGAAGAGGGAGTTGCACTCTTAACTGCCGTAATGCAGCTCGGAAGTTCCAATACCCAGTAGCCCAAATCTTTGGATGCGGCGGTTTCCTCAACCTTGTATTTCCATGTCGAGGTTTTGTCAGCGTTATTAACAGACTTCAGAAATGTAATTTTGAAGCCGTTTGACAACGTTACGCCATCGCCTGAACAGGGCAGGTCTTTTCCGTCACAGTTTTCATCAATGCCATTGCCGCATATTTCAACAGCTTTGGGATTAATTTTGGCATTGTTATCATTGCAATCGCCCTGATTCGGTGTATAGCCGTCTCCGTCACTATCCACACTGTTGGGATCCGGAGCAACCGGCGGATAATAACATGCTAAATCGCTGCCATCGCAATCCTGATCAATTCCATCTCCGCAGATTTCAGCATATCCGGGGTGAATTGCCGAATTGTTATCATTACAGTCGTTCTGAGCAACCGTATAGCCGTCTTTGTCTTTATCTTCGCTGACCACCGGCGTAGGCGTCGGGGTAGGTGTCGGCGTTACAGTCGGCGTCGGAGTAGGCGTAACTGTAGGAGTAGGAGTCGGTTCCGGCGTTACAGTGGGTGTCGGCGTCGGCTCCGGAGTAGGCGTCGGTGTTACCGTCGGCGTTGGCGTAGGTTCCGGCGTCGGTGTTACTGTCGGTGTCGGTGTCGGCATCGGTGTTACAGTCGGCGTAGGCGTCGGTGTAACTACCGGGGTCGGCGTAGGTGTTACAGCCGGATTCAACGTGGTATAGAGATGCGTCTGCGCCAGTACCACAGCTACCAAGACTCTCTGATTTCCGCTTTTGAATCCTGTCAGCATCAGCACCGTCTGCTGCACAATCGGAGCCGCTTCAAAATCCGCAATACTCAGATTGAAGTTCAGGCTGATATTGATTGCCGCATTTTTCATGCTGTCCGGAATTGTAATACCGTTAGAAGGATCGTCATCATTGTCTAAAGTAAGAAGAAGACGGGTAATGTTGGTTACAGTAGGATTCTTTTCATCAGTCGCGCCCGGAACAATGTCTATCGGCGTAACTGTGGGCTTGCCGGTACATTCTCCGAAATTAATGCCGCCTAAAAAAAAATTTACCTTTTCCCCTTTGCGATACTTGAATTTACCGCCTGAATCCGTAGTGCCGGAAAGCGTATCGGTTTGGTATTGCAGACCGGATACAACGCTGTCTTTAAATACGCCTTCTTCCACAGAAGCAAGCGGCGCGGGATCATCACTGCTGCTACTGCACCCTGTCAGCATAAGGCATATCAGCCCCATCAACGCAAAAATCCTCAAATACTCAGCGTTGAACATCCTGACTCTTTTGCTTTTCCTAATCATAGAACCTCCTTCTGTTAATATTTTAAATATAGGACTTACGCAAAAAATTCAATTTTATTTTACAATATATTCTATCTGA
>DYRC01000410.1 GCA_020718925.1 Desulfonema limicola | reverse complement strand
TTTTTCAAAACATCCGAATTGTCGCCGTAATACAGATGATTCATTATATTTTTCCTTTCACCCTGTTTCATCTTCTATAAAAAAGCCGGTATTTTGTCAATAAAGGAATGAGGAATGGGTGCAATTCACCACTGTCGGTCGCCCCGAAATAAATTTCAGGGCTAGAAGCTCAAGCCTGCTTAAGCAGGCTTAGGCTTCTAGCCGGGCGATTTATCGCTCGGCGTTGTATGAAGGAATGAGTCTGTAATATATCAGCGTCCCGATTGCTCCGCCGACTGAATCCGATATCCAGTCTGTCATATCACAGACTCTGGAGGGAATAAAATATTGATGAATTTCATCTGTTGCGCCATAAACAGATGCCGCAAGAATGCTGAGGACAACTGCAAGCCTGATACGATCTTCAAACCAGAAAAATCTGAAAAACCTGAAAAAAAGAATACCTACCGGCGCATAAGCAAGCGCATGAACCAGCTTGTCAAGATGCGGAATGCTTTCGGATTGGGGAAGCACAGACGGCACGGCAGAAGAATAAAATATCATTCCGCAATACAGAATCAGCGGCAGGGTGTAACAAAGAAAATTTTTAAATGAATTTATCATGTTATCAGTTCAGAAAATCTCCTGACATAGATGTCTGCATTCCTCTTGCTTTCATATTTTTCACAAAATCTCTTCCCTGCTGCTCAAATCCGGGAACAGAAGACGCGCAGTCTTCCAACAAGACCATTTTCTGAATATGTTTTTCATCAAAGGTGTTGGCAATATCTTCAACCGTGAATTTGAGACAATGCGACAATGCTTCTCCGGCAACGGCAATCATATCCGCTTCTTCAAGCGTTTTAATCAGCCTGCTGTTGAGCATGGTGGACGGATCAGCCGGATCGGGAACATCCGCGCACACTGCCGAATAATGCTCGGTTTTGAAATTGCTGCCTTTGGTTACATAATCCACCATCGCAATCTCATTCTCTTCCCATGACAAAAACGCCTGCATCAGCACAGGAACTACGGTGCTGCCCTTTGTGCCGATCAGACAATGCGGGGGCCAGATGCACAGCGGATAGCGCTTGTTGGCAGCCAATTTGGACACATATTCAAGCGCGTATTTCTGAAACTGCGGATTGGTGGTTCGCCACGCGCCGTTTTTCACATCATCTGCGGAAATAATCGTGAACGGATTCGGATGTTTTCCGTCAGTGCCGGTCCAGAAAACAGGATGGGAAATATCAAAAAAATGATGCGTATCCAGTGTGCAGTGAATATCCCAGATTTTTTTTTCAATCCTGTGAATCAGTTTTGCCAAGCGTTCCATGTCCTTATCCGCACCGGGGACAGATAACGCGCCATCGGGATCGCAGAAATCTCTCTGCGGATCAATAATGAGCAAATGAAGTTTTTCCATGTCTGAAACTCCTTTTTTGTTTAGTTGAACTTTAGGAAATAATACGTTTACAAAACAGCATGTACAGATAAAGACCTGCTTCGGATTCCGATGACAGATCAGCGCCGCTGCTTATCTTATTTTTTCATCTTCTTCATCGGTGCTGACTCCGCAAACAGAACAGAATTTCGCATCATAGCTGATTTCATGTCCGTTCTTACAGTATCGCTCAAAACTTGAGATTCCGCGTCTGTACGCTGTGGTCATTACAGCCAAACCTGCCGAGTAAAATGCCATCCAGTGACCGGAGAAACCACGCAAGACCGCAGGCGGAAAAGTTCCTCCACCATGACTCCCCGTCGGCGTGAACATAAACAGCAGAAAATTGACGATTGCATAACCGAAGAACCCGCTTGCCATGTGTTTCATCCATACCGGACATCCTGACATGGCGATCTTCCAAAAATCTTTTCTCGGAGAATTTTTCGTCATCTCCTGTGCGATCAACACAACCGGAAGCCAAAGCGGGAAAATGCCGACATGCAATCCGAAGAACAAAGCATCTCCGCCAAACTGAATGCCTGTATAGGATAACAAATGAACTGCGAGGCTTAGGATAAGCCCGGTTGCAGCATACACGATCAAGAGCAGTATGAAAATCTGTGCCATTAATTTCAATGCCATTTTAACCGTTATTTTCGGACATCATCAGAGTGTGCATACTGCGTTGATCCTGATAGATATATCCATAACGCAGTGATAATAAGACCTGCTAAAGAAACAATAATCATTGCGCCTATATCGGCTGTTACCCACGGGGGCAGCCAGATTGAAATCAAAAGAACAACATACAGACTTATTCCCGCCCAATAATAACGTAACCACGCAAATAATGTAAAAATCAGACTTGAAACAAATAATGCTGAACATATCCAAAAACCATCAGGGTTACTTACCCAAGCATGGGCAATGGCAGACAAAAAAGTCCAGCATAGAGTTATTAGCAATAACAGAACAAGAAGAAGTCTATGATATTGCATAGATTGCTCTGATTTTAAAGATTTTATTATATTTTATTGACATGGTGCTGTCTAACTATTTATTATCCTCATCATCTCGTTAACCACCTCTTCTGCCGAAATATTTGTAGAATCAATCATAATCGCATCTTTGGCAGGCACAAGCGGCGCAATGTCTCTGCTGCTGTCATTTTTATCCCGGCAAGCCATGTCTTTTTCAACGTCTTCCCTTGTCTGTCCGGATTTGGTTTTCAATTCTTGAAATTATTTTTTACCAAGCGTTCCATCTCCTTATCCGCGCCGGGGACAGATAACGCGCCGTCAGTATCGCAGAAATCTCTCTGCGGATCAATAATGAGCAGATGAAGTTTTTCCATGTCTGAAACTCCTTTTTTGTTTAGTTGAACTTTAGGAAATAATACGTTTACAAAACAGCATGTACAGATAAAGACCTGCTTCGGATTCCGATGACAGATCAGCGCCGCTGCTTATCTTATTTTTTCATCTTCTTCATCGGTGCTGACTCCGCAAACAGAACAGAATTTCGCATCATAGCTGATTTCATGTCCGTTCTTACAGTATCGCTCAAAACTTGAGATTCCGCGTCTGTACGCTGTGGTCATGACAGCCAGACCTGCCGAGTAAAATGCCATCCAGTGACCGGAGAAACCACGCCAGACCGCAGACGGCGGAATTCCTCTACTGTGACTCCCCGTCTGTCCGAACACCATAAACAGCAGAAAATTGACGATTGCATAACCGAAGAACCCGATCTCCACGTTTTTCATCCATACCGGACATCCTGACATGGCGATCTTCCAAAAATCTTTTCTCGGA
>DYRC01000409.1 GCA_020718925.1 Desulfonema limicola | reverse complement strand
CCGAAGAGGAAAAATTTCTCAATTCGGTAAAAGGCGAAATCGGGGAAGATTTTTAGGGCGGTGGTATTACTTTGACTTATACAGATTTAACAATTGTAGGAGTTACGCACTTGGATTTTAAGTCTTCTCAATAATCTGTTGAAAGATTGATATGTATGCCTGCTAAAGATGTTTTTCATGATACGGTCAGAAATGCACTTGAAAAAGAAAGATGGACAATCACCGATGATCCCCTGTTCATAAAAAGTCTCGGGATAGACTTTTATGTTGATCTGGCTGCCGAGAGAATCATCGGTGTCGAAAAAGAAGGACAGAAAATAGCGGTGGAGATCAAAAGTTTCGTTGCCGCATCCGCTGTCTCCGAATTTCACAAGGCGATTGGGCAGTATATGAATTACCGCCTTGCTTTGCGGAATCAGGAACCGGATCGTCATTTATATCTGGCTGTCCCGAAAGACACTTATGAAACTTTTTTCAGGATACAGTTTGTTCAGGCTGCTGTCAGAGAATACCGGATCGCGCTTATGATTTTTGATCCCGAAAAGGAGGCAATTGTAACATGGCAGACATAAAACACTACAGAAACAGTATTCAGGAAATAATCAGGCGATATGCTGAGGAAAGACCGCTTCCGAAAAATGTGGAAAGCCAGCTTGTTTTCGATACGGAGCGGGATCATTATCAACTGGTCAATGCGGGATGGGACAATGACAGGTGGATATACGGATGTGTTCTGCATATGGACATAAAGGACGGCAAGGTATGGATACAGTATAACGGAACAGAGGTCGAAATAGCTGACGATCTCGTAAAAGCAGGCATCCCGGAAGAGAACATAGTGATAGGTTTTCATTCTCCGTATAAGCGGAAATTCACAAAATTCGCAGCCGGTTAAGAAGTAAAAAACCTAGCCATCTGTTGTTAACCCATTATCAAATTTGTATAAGTTAAAATGATACCAATCTTTAAAGAATCAGATATGAATGACACAAATCAGGACAGACTCATACGCGCATATCAGGCGCTTGAAAAAATGCAGGCGCGGCTTGAAACGCTGGAGCGGGCAAAAAATGAACCGATAGCCATCATCGGCATAGGATGCCGCTTTCCCGGACATTCCGATGATCCGGATTCTTTTTGGCAGATGCTGATAAACGGAACCGACGCCATTAGCGAAGTGCCGAAAAGTCGCTGGAATATTGACGATTATTATGATCCTGATCCTGACAAACCCGGCAAAATTTATACCCGTTACGGCGGTTTTCTGGAAGATATTGACAGCTTTGATGCGGCATTTTTCGGGATTTCTCCGCGCGAAGCCGCAACGCTTGATCCTCAGCAGCGGTTGATTCTGGAAACGGCATATCAGGCTCTGGAAAGTGCCGGACTTGATCCCAAACGTCTTTCAAACACCGAAACCGGCGTATTTTTGGGAATCGCCACTTGTGATTATGCGGGGCTTCGATACGGACTCCGCGATCCGGCGCAGATTGACGCCTATTTTGCTACGGGCAGTTCTCTGTGTATGGGCGCAGGCAGGCTTTCATACACTCTGGGGCTTACGGGTCCGAGTATGGTTACGGATACGGCGTGTTCCTCATCTCTGGTATCGGTGCATCTGGCATGTCAGAGCCTTCGTAATAAAGAATGTTCGATGGCGTTGACCGGCGGCGTGAATGTGATCTTAAAGCCGGAATTGAGCATCAATTTCTGCAAGGCAAAAATGCTTTCGCCGGATGGACGCTGCAAAACTTTCGATGCCTCGGCAGATGGCTATGCGCGTGGAGAAGGCTGCGGAATTGTGCTTCTCAAACGCTTATCCGATGCCATTTCGGACAAAGACCCGGTTTTTGCCATTATTCGGGGATCAGCAGTGAATCAGGACGGAGCAAGCGCAGGACTGACGGTTCCGAATGGCATATCTCAGGAGAACGTGATTCGCAAAGCATTGGCTTTTGCAAATGTTTCTCCCGAAGACCTAAGCTATATCGAAGCTCACGGCACAGGCACATCGTTGGGCGATCCGATTGAGTTGGAGGCTTTGGGGAAAATTTTCTGCACAAAAGATCGCAAATCCCCCCTGCTGGTCGGTTCGGTAAAAACAAATATCGGACACACGGAAGCCGCCGCCGGAATCGCAGGGCTTATCAAAGCCGTACTTTCTTTATATCATGGCGAAATTCCCACGCATCTGCATTTCAGAAAGCCTAATCCCAAAATTTCATGGGATGAATTTGCCATAAAAATTCCTACCAGTCTGACAACATGGGATTGCGGAGAAAAATCAAGAATTGCGGGAGTCAGCGCGTTCGGGGCAAGCGGCACGAATGCACATATCGTGGTTGAAGAAGTGAGAAGTGAGAAGTGGGAAGTGAGAAATGAGAAAAACCCGAAGGGTTGGCATGATTATAGTGCAAAAATAGCGTTTAAACGGCAGAAATATCCGATTCGGGATAAAGCACCGATCATTGATGGACGCGGAAAGCAGATTCATCCGTTGGTTCAATATCGGCTGTATGTAGCAGATACGGATAAAATTTACTTTGAGTCCCGAATCAGCGAAAACTCTCCTGAATATCTGTCTCATCATCGGGTGTATGATGTCGCGGTCGTTCCGGCAACTGCGTATCTTGAAATGGCTCTGGCTGCCGGATCATCTGTGCTGGATACGGAAAATATCGCTTTGGAATCGGTCAGTATTTTGCAGCCAATCATCCTTGGAAAAGGTCAGACAAAGACCGTTCAGATTGTTTTAACACCCGAAGATTCAGGCGTTTACAGTTTTCAGATATTCAGCATAAATAGCGAATCTTCAACGCTTCATGTAACCGGCAAAATTCGGGCGATGAGCGAACAAACGCCCTCAGAGATTTCTTTTTCCTCGGTTCAAAAGCAATGCGAAGAGGAACTTGCCGTTGAGAATATTTATCAGCAATTTCGGGAATGGGGAATCAATTACGGGTTGCTGTTTTGCGGCATGACGCAGGTTTGGCAGGGAAAAGACGGGGCTTTGGGCAAAATTCGGCTGCCTGATGAACTGATTTCAGAAGCAAAAGAATATTATCTACACCCGGCATTGTCAGATGCGTGTTTTCAAGCGGCGGGTCCGGCGTTTCCTGAAGCGGTCAAAGGCTCTCCGTTTTTGCCGATAGCCATAGAACGGCTTGAGTTATTCGGGCGTCCGGGTGTCAGCGCGTGGAGTCATGCCAAAATCCGGCAAATTCCCGATCAGCCGGAAATTCT
>DYRC01000408.1 GCA_020718925.1 Desulfonema limicola | reverse complement strand
AATCACAGGGGATTGCCCCTACAAAATATCAAAAAAATTGCGGACAGGTACTTATTTTGCAAAAGAGTATGTATTCCCTTTTAAAATAGGTGCTTGCAGACTGTCATACAGCAGATAAATCCGAAGCTTTTGTACTTTCCTCACCGAATTGACTGATTACCCGAACCGCTATCTTCTGCCCTTTTTTCCGAATCTCAATCGGATGCGACCTGAACCCGTAAACCCGCTCAAACGCCTCATCATCAAGCTCTATCCGCAGAGTCTTTTCTGCCTGCCGCTTTGCCGATGATTGCGCCAGACTACTCAGCCCCTTCTGCCATTTCTTAAATTCATCCCTGTCCCCGCCGCAGAAAAATACCTGCCGCACAATAAAATTGCTGCCGTCATAATCATCATCCACCATCCAGTATGCAATATCCGCCGCACTCCGCGCTTTCACGATATTCTTCATCGGATCATAAATATCCAGCCCGCAAATCTCCACCTGCGCCTGATTGCCGGTTCGATGAATTTTAATGTCCGGCTCTCCGATAGTTACAAAAGACGCCGCCTTTTTATCCTTTTTCAGCAACCCCGCCTGAAGCAGATCATCGTGCATCCTTGCCTTTGTTACTTTGAAACTGCCCATATTCGTCGTTACGGTTTCACTCGCTATGTTGCTTTCAAACGAAAATCCGAGAATAATCAGCCAATCCGCATCGCCTTTGTTACGGCAATCCTTAATCGCTTCATTCACATCCTGCTTGCTCACAGTTCCGAATTTGGGACCGATATGAAGATATGCCTTTTTCTCGCCGTTATCCGTATGATAAAACCCTTCCGCATGAAGAGACGCGCCGGACAAACGCTCCACCCGCACAAAAACCGCTTTTTCATCCTTGATGCCGGTCTTTATGCCCACAGACATCAGATGCTCAAAAATACTTTTTTCAAATTGCTCAATGTTTTCAGGTTCTTTATCCAAGTCTTCAGGAGAAATCGGATCATAATTCTGAAGCGTTTCTACCATAAACGGACCCGAAACCCGCAGTTTCTTATTGTCAATCTGAGGCTGATCATAGAGCGTTTCTTCGTCAGGCGGATCGTCATTGGCAAGAGATTTCAGGGTGATATGCGGAACTTTTTTGTAAATGAATCCCTGCCGGATGTCTTTTTCGGTTTCATCGTAAAGCACATAATACGGATAAGTGGCGGTCATCAGGCGGGTTTTGGCAATATTGAGGGCAATGCGGGATGTGTCAATGGTGATCCAGCGGCGTCCCCATTGCTCGGCAACAAAGGCGGTTGTGCCGGAGCCGCAGGTTGGGTCGAGAACGATGTCGCCGGGGTCGGTGGTCATTAAAATACATCTTTGAATAGCTTTGGTTGTAGTTTGAACTACATACTGTTTACTAATCAACTCCATTGTATCTTCCCACACATGCGAGATTTGCATAAAAGGAAAATCATCACTTTTTGCAATAAATTTAAGAGTATTTTTTGAAGCATTTATTCTGCGAAGATTAACCAATCTCGCCATTCCTTCTCTTGTGGTTTTCCAACAACGATTATTTCCAGGATAATAGTCGTTTCCATTTAATTCAAAATGAAAAGTAGTTGTCGCAGAATATGCACCAGATACTAAAGGACGATAAGTGATGTATCGTTTGATTTTACTCTTTTCTTCCTCAGTGATTATAGATAAATCAATAATCTTTCCATTGTCTAATTCCGCTTTATCAAAGTAACTATCTGTCCCAAAAATTTTATCTTCGTATAATTGATGATATTTTGTTTGCTCTTTATTTTTACCATACCAAATCAAATAATCAGATGTTGTCTTGATGAATCGCGCTATAAATTCACTTCCTGTTTTAAAGGTTATTTGGCTTACAAAATTCCCACTCCCAAACACCTCATCCATAATACATCTGACCAAATGCACATTTTCATCCGAAATCTGCACAAAGCAAGACCCGCTTTCGGTCAGCAATTCTTTTGCCACAAGCAGCCGATCCCGCAGATAGCCGAGATACGAATGAATCCCCAATTCCCAAGTATCCCGATATGCTTTGATTTGCTCAGGCTGCCCGCTCAGATAATCATCATCGCCGTCTTTGACATTGCGGTCATTCATTTTCATCTGCCAGTTGGAGCCGTACTTGATTCCGTAAGGCGGATCAATGTAAATCATCTGCACCTTGCCCGCCATGCCTTCGGAGGTCATCACCAACAGACTATCGCCCTGAATAAGACGATTTGTCCACCCGTCCTGATGCTTGTAATATTCGGATATTTTTTCGATTTCATCTAATGCCAGCCCGGATCCGAAAAGCTCCGGCACGGAAAACATATCTTTTTGCTTATGTCCTTGTGATTCTTTGAGGCGGTACAATGTAGAAATCAGCGTTTCAGGCGCGATGTGTTCATGGCGGTATAGCGAGCGAATATCAATCAGAAGCGTATCATCAGCGTCATCTTTTCCGTATTTTTCCATCCAGAACAACTCCGGGTCTTTTCCGCGATGTACGACCGGATTTTTAGGAAATTCAGCGATTTTCTTTGCCTGAACTTTGGGATTTACGTTTTCATATCCTGCTTCCTCTTTTGAGGGGATGAAGGCGCGATGGTCTTTTTTGTGTTTTATGGCGTCAATTTTTATGGTATAATCCTTTTATTGTTCGCTGACATTCTGATTGACAACTTGTAATTTAAAATTTTACAAATTTCAACAAAGGAGATTTGTATGCTGATGAATTATACTGCAAAATATACAAAAATCAACAGTGGTTATATGGGGCAATTGATAGAATGACCCGAAGTGATAAGCGAAGGCAAAGATATTGAAGACTGCCGACAGATGCTTCAGGACGCGCTTTATGAAATGATTTTGGCGTATCGTCAATTCAAACAAGCCGGATTAAAGCCGAAATATTGATGCTGTTTTAAGAGGGGGGCATATTCCGATAAATTCCAATAACAGCTATTTTATCCACGAGCGAGTTCCCTGTCCAGATCATCAAAATCTATTTTGAAGGAATCTTTTCCCATGCGAGCCAATAGCAGCAGCAAGTCTCATTTCTTTTACAAAATCATCAGGATGAACTCTCATGGCAGAAAAAATTTTATCAGGCATATTTATCGTCAATGTTTTCATCGGACAAGTCCTTTGATTTTTATTCAACCTTACAAGCTTTATAATTCAAGGCGCATTGATAAGTACCCGATCATATATTTTTCGGCAATATGGTAGGGGTAAGCCCCTGTG
>DYRC01000063.1 GCA_020718925.1 Desulfonema limicola | reverse complement strand
ATCTGTTATGAAACTGGCGGAGTTTGAAAGGCAGATAGCCGATGTTGCAACTGATTCGGCAATTTGCGGCATTCCTGTTATCCGGCGGCTGACTTCCACGGCAATCAATATACGCTTATCAGTCAGTACGGGCGGATTTATTGATGCTTTTCATAATGAGCATACAGGAACAACGGCATTCACACTGATTTTTCCGATTCCGAAGGTAATGTCTTTTGCCGAATTTGTGGCTGACAGATTATCAGATGAAAACCGAAACAACAATGCAACGTGCAAAATGATTGCGGCATGTTTATCATGTTGCATTTTACATTTTGCACTGTTAAAAAAAAAGCCGTTCTCATTGGAAATCCGAAAGCAAATCGCTGAAATTATCCGAAAGCGCAACCAAAGTATTGATAGAATTTTTAGAAAATGCTATTCTGATTTCGGAATAAAAGATCAGATAAGGAGTAAGGCATGAAATTAACAGCAAAAGATGTTATGGTTAAAGAATTTGATACGATTCAGGCTGACGCGCCGATTGAAACGGCTGTGCGGCTGATTCTCAAAGGCAAGCTCAGAGCAACCGGCTACAAAACCGTCAGTATTCTGGTTACGGATCATTTCGGTCATCTGGTAGGCGTACTTTCTATGGTGGATATTCTGTATCATCTGAGACCGCCTATTCTGCATTATATGGGCGATTCTGTCAGCTTTGAAAATCAGGAGCTTGAATCATATATCCGGCGGTTCAAAGGATTGACCGTTGAGCAGGTGATGAGTTCTCCTGTCCGCTATGTGGGGGCGGATGATGATTTGATGATGATTATTGACCGCATGGTCAAAGAAAAATGCCGCCGACTTCCGGTGGTGGATAACTCCGCCGTGATAGGCGTGGTTTATCTCCCTGAAGTATATGGACATTTATGTAAAGATTGGCTTAAAATTGTGTAACATCGGACAATTTCATCGCCCCCGTTCCTTTCAGAGAAGGGGGCGGTGAAGTTGATTTCTTACTCAATCAGGGAAGGTCTTGCAGGATCAGATTATTGCAACTCAAGCCCCAGTCCATCCGGCACCTCCTCAACAGTTTCACCCTCTTCTTCTTTTTCAGCCAGCCGTACTGCGCCGATAATGCGTTCATTGGCTTCCCGATTCATAAGCTTGACGCCCTGAGTATTGCGGCTGATGACGGAAACGCCTTTTACCGGGATTCGGATAAGCTTGCCGGAATCGGTCATCAGCATCAGATCATCATCTTCTTCCACCAGAACAATCACGACAACTTTTCCGTTGCGCTGCGTGGTTTTGATGGTAATTACGCCCTTGCCGCCGCGTCTCTGAACCGGATATTCGTCAATTGACGTGCGCTTGCCGAAGCCGTTTTCCGTTGCGGCAAATAACGTCTGCCCATGACTTAACACTTCCATTGCCACGATATAATCATCATCGTCAATATTCATGCCTTTCACGCCCTGAGCCGCCCGTCCCGTGGGGCGCACATCAGACTCGTGAAAGCGGATCGCTTTGCCTGTTGAGGAGCCTAAAAACACATTCATGGTGCCGTCTGTGATTCGCGCGGCAATCAGTTCATCATTTTCGGTCAGATTGATAGCGATAATTCCGCCGGATCGGGGGCGGCTGTATGCCATCAGCTCTGTTTTTTTGATAATGCCGCTTCGGGTTGCCATAATAATATGATGCCCCGGCGCAAACGCAGGAACCGCAAGCACGGTAGTCAGCCGCTCTCCGTCCTCAAAATTCAGAAGATTCACAATTGCCTTGCCCCGGCTGGTGCGGCTGGCTTGCGGAATGTCATAAACTTTGCACCAATACACCTTGCCTTTGTTGGTGAAAAACAAAAAGGTGTGATGTGTTGAGGCAATAAACAGACGCTCCACAAAATCTTCTTCTTTGGTTCCCATTGCCATCTTGCCTTTGCCGCCTCTGCGCTGGCTCTGATACAGCGTAATGGGATTTCGCTTGATATATCCGTCTTTGGAGATCGTAACCACCATATCTTCTTCAACAATCATGTCTGCGATGGTCAGTTCTTTGGTAGATTCGACAATCTCTGTGCGGCGGTTGTCCCCGAAAGCTGACCGGATTTCTGTCAGTTCATCTTTGATAATTCTGAGAACGACCTGTTCATCCGAGAGAATTTCTTTGAACCATGCAATATCTTTCAAAGTTGTCTGATATTCTTCCAAAATCTTTTCCTGCTCAAGCCCGGTCAATCTTTGCAGGCGCATCTCCAGAATTGCCTGAGACTGGATGACGGTGAGATTGAACTGCTCACCCAATTGAATTTTGGCATCCTGAGCGGTTTTCGATGCCCGAATCAGGGCTACGACATTATCCAGATTTTCCAGAGCAATCTTCAAGCCTTCCAGAATATGCGCCCGTTCTTCGGCTTTTCTCAGATCATAACGGGTTCGCCGGGTGATGATGTCTTTGCGATGCCGGATAAAATATTCCAGAATTTCTTTGAGCGTCAGCAGACGGGGGCGGTTATTGACAATGGCAAGAAAAATAATGCCGAAGCTGTTTTCCATCTGCGTATGCTTATACAACTGATTCAGAACGACTTCTGCCACCTGATCTTTTTTCAGGGCAACAGCGATCCGCATTCCGTCACGGTCTGATTCATCCCGGACATATCGGACGCCATCCAATTGCTTTTCCTTCATCAGTTCTGCAATTTTTTCAATGAGCCGGGCTTTGTTGACCTGATACGGCAGTTCTGTAACCACAATGGTTTCCATGCCGGTTTTTTTGTCTTCCTCAACCATTGCGCGGGCGCGTATTTTGATGATGCCCCGTCCGGTGCTGTATGCCTCATAAATTCCGCCGGTTCCGTAAATAATGCCTGCGGTCGGAAAATCAGGACCCGGTATGATTTTGGCAAGTTGTTGCCAATCCAGATCCGGATTATCAATCAGGGCGATAAGTGCATCAACGGTTTCTGACAGATTATGCGGCGGAATATTGGTAGCCATACCGACAGCAATGCCTGAAGATCCGTTAATCAGCAGGTCGGGAATTTTTGCCGGAAGTACTGAGGGTTCGCTGAGAGATTCGTCATAGTTGGGGACAAAATCCACCGTATCTTTATCCAAATCTTCCAACATCTGATGAGCGATTTTTGACATGCGGATTTCAGTGTAACGCATAGCCGCCGGGCTGTCGCCGTCAATTGAGCCGAAATTTCCCTGCCCGTCCACCAGCGGATATCGGAGAGAAAAATTCTGTGCCATGCGTACAATCGTATCATAAACCGCCGTATCGCCATGAGGATGATATTTACCGATACAATTGTGAACAGCAACACCGTGAACCATAAATTCATGCTCAGGGCTGTCAATCCGAATATCGTAGGTATCTATGCGTTCATCTGTTTTTTCAACAGATTCTACCTGAACAAGACAGTAAGTGTCTATCAGATGTTTAAGTCTCGGCGCAATGTCCGATCCTATCCGTTCAAGTTTGGCAAGAATCCCCCATTCCTGAATCTGGCGATATGAAATATCTTTTTCAACAAGATTTTTTTCATATCTTATTTTTGAGCCGCCCGGATATTTGATTCCGGCTCTGAATTTTCTGCCGTTTTTATCCTGATACCAGCCGCTGCCCAGATGACGTTCTGACAATTCTTCAAAAATCGTACGACCCGGCACACATTCATAAGAGCAGCTCAGAGTCCTTTTACTCCATTGCGATATATCTGTGGCGCTGCGGCGTTTTTTTTCAATTTTAAGAAAATTTTTTATCAGAGAACAGAAAAGGGAAGCCTGTTCTCCGGCTATCCACAAATTATATCGGTTGAGATGTCCTTCGCCATAAGCTTTATCTTTAAAATCTTCACAAGTCAGCGTGCAATGAATTCCGCTGTCTGCCAGCATAGCCTGAATCTGAACCAGCAACAGACGTGATGCAGAGGTCAATATAACTTCTCTTTTCGAGTCCTTGAATCTGAAATAACCGTCTCCGTCTGAAAATCCGGCTAAAAACGGCGCAAACAATCGCCTGTCCTGCAAAATCCATTTAGGAACCTGCTTGCTCTCAGAGGTTTCAAGCCCGACAATGTAGGCAAGTGCTGATTTATCAGGTTCGGGATGCGGTGCCGGATCACCCAAGACACGGTGATTTGAGACAAGAACCGTCCTGCCTTCAAGGTTTTCAGCTTTTTCCCAGCCTATTGTGAGATCATCATTTAAAACCCGGAATAACTGCCCCGGTGTTACTTCAAACGTATATCCGTCAGACATCTTCACCCGGACAATTTCTGAAAGCTTATTATGAAATACCTGATTCACAAGGCTCAAAGAACCATCCGGCAGCAGAACTTCCTGACCGATTTCTATCTCTTCAATCGGAGATAAGCCGCTCTCCGTATGCACCAATGTCCCTTTGACAAAGCAATCCCCAACAATACGCGCGGATTTTTTATAAGGCTTGTTAAAATCATTTCTGAGATCCTGCATGGCAAACAAGACCCGGCGATGAACCGGCTTGAGTCCGTCTCTGACATCCGGCAAGGCTCTGCCGATAATGACGCTCATGGCGTAATCCAGATAGGACTTTTTCATCTCGCTTTCAATGCTGATCTCAGGCGTTTTTTCATCTGTTATCATAGATACTCCTAAAAAGTCCGGCACGCCTGTTTAAAAAATACTTACAGACATGCCGGGGAATCTGAGGCGGTGGACGTTATCGGGCAATAAACGCGCCTGCGGTCATTACCAGAAGGATTTCATAAATCGTAACGGCGGTGTAGCTATCGTGAAAAAGCGCATAAACAATGCCGCCGCCGATAACTGCCGGTACGCCGCAAACCACCAATCTGCCCAATGTTGTGCTGATGTCAGCGACCTTACTGTGTTCCATGATATTTCTCCCTGATATTTCGGATAATATGCAATATACAGAACTTTATAGCAATAAATGGGCGTCAGGTAAAGAGAAAAAAACATTAGCAGAAAAGGCTTAAAAAAATTTCCCCCCTTCCCGAATCAATACCGGAAGGGTGAACTTATGAGCCGCAGGATACAGTTCCGGAAAGATCATCCGAAATTCAACCCTTTGAAAATTATAAATCAGCAATGGTCTTTTCAGATGCCGTCTCTGCACAACTTCACAAAAAACAATTTTCTTTTTAATCATATTTCGTTATACTGTTTTTAAAGTAACGTCTGAAATCGGTATGAGCAATGCTATCCGCCATCTTAAAATTTTTTCGCAGAATATTCGGCATAGGGGCTGAAACACCCGTTCAACCTGAAATATCTGTTCAATCTGAAAAAACAGTTTCTCAGGCAACGCCTGTTCTTTCTCCCATCCCCAAGCCTGTTGAAAAGCCTGTTGATATTGCTGAAAATACACGGAAAACACAACAGGAAAAACATGCTCGGCGGGCGGTAAAACGCAAGCAGTCAGATAAAAAACCTGTAAAGAAACCTTTGCCCCTGAGCAACAAATCCGGTGTGCGTCTTTTGCCGAAAAACGATGATCTTGCCGCGTTATTCGGCGTAAGTTCAGGCGAATCAGTGAATTTTCAGGAAATACTGCGCCAAAAAGAAGAAATCATTGAAAAGCCGATGACCATGCAGGAACGCCTGAAAAAGTTTCCGCCGCCGATGGAAGAAATTGATCTGCACGGATACACCGGCGTACAGGCTGTGATAAAAACAGATGAATTTGTCAGGAAATCGCTCAGAGACGCTCTCCGCACCGTGCGTATCATTGTCGGAAAAGGGCTGCATTCCGAAGGAAAAGCTGTGTTGCGCGATGTGGTGGAAGAAAAGTTGGTCAGCTTGAAACGAGAGGGGCTGATCCTGAGTTTCAAATGGGAAAAAACAAACAAACTTAAAAGCGGCGCTATCATTGTCTATCTTATTTCAGACAACACAAAGGAGGAAATATGACGCTGGAAGAAGCTATCAAAACCGCGATTTCGTATGAAACCAATATCCGGGATTTATACAAAGAGGCTGCCAAGACAGCGCCTGATCCGGTGGGGAAAAAAATGTTTGAGATGCTGGGAAATGACGAGCAGTCTCATCTGGATTATTTAAATGTCAAACTGGTGCAATGGCAGAAAACAGGGCAGATAACCGTGGAGCGGTTGGAAAGCGTTGTACCGCCGCTTGACAATATTCGCAAAGAATTAGACAAACTGCAAGATCGCATGGCAAAAGATGATCGCAAAAGTGAAAAGCAGATGTTAAGCAAGGCATTAAAAGTAGAGGTAGAAACCAGCAATTTTTACAAAAAAATGGTCAGCGAAATGTCAGATGAAGCAAAAATTTTGTTTGCCCGTTTTTCAGAGATTGAAGATCGGCACACCGAAGCGATTCAGATTCAATTGGATTATCTGAGCCACAGCGGATATTGGTTCGGATTCAAAGAATTTGACATGGAAGGCTGAAAATACCGTTAAGAAAGGACATATAAACATTGCATTCATTATTTCATCATCAGGGCTGGTGGATGGGCGATGATGCCCCGCAAACCGGAGATCAGGCAATAAAACAGGCAATATCACGGATCAATCGTCCGGTGTATCTTATCAATATGAACGGACAAATCGCTGTCTCAGATCAGGGAAGCGTTTTTATCGGAGAAAAGGAACCGCCGTCTGATTGTCCGTCTTATCCGCTATACGCCTATATTCCGCCGCTGCTGCCTCAATTTATGGGCGATCCTGCATTCAAAGCCGCGCATGGCTTGAAATATGCATACATTGCGGGCGCAATGGCAAACGGCATTACGTCTGTGAAAATGGTGGAAGAAATGGGAAAAGCCGGAATGATCGGATTTTTCGGTTCTGCCGGACTTTTGCCGCAGGATGTCGAATCTGCGATTGACAGCCTCAAATCCCGAATGGGCGGGCTTGCTTTCGGATTCAACCTGATTCACAGCCCCAATGATCCTGAATTGGAAAAAACGATTGCCGATTTGTATCTCAAGCGCGGCGTGAATCGCGTCTGTGCTTCGGCATATCTGGATCTGACGCTTCCGTTAGCGTATTTCCGGGTTAAAGGCATTTATCGGGACAATGAGGGAAAAATCATTATTCCGAATAAGATTATCGGAAAAATCTCACGCAGAGAAGTTGCCCGAAAATTTCTTTCCCCGCCGCCGGAAAAATTCTTGGCGCAATTGCTTAGTCAGAAACTGATTACAGAACAGGAAGCTGAATTGGCAAGACTGGTGCCGATGGCGGATGCGATCAGTGCCGAAGCTGATTCCGGGGGACATACGGACAACCGCCCGGCAATTGCGCTTCTGCCGACCATCATTGCGTTAAGAGATGAATTTGCTGCCAAATATCGCTATGACAGACCGATTTGTGTAGGGCTGGGCGGAGGAATTGCCACGCCTGAATCTGCGGCAGCCGCGTTTGCAATGGGTGCGGCATATATTCTGACCGGATCGATCAATCAGGCATGTGTTGAAGCCGGAACTTCCGAAGCGGTGCGAACCATGCTTGCCGAAGCGCAGCAGGCGGATGTTACGATGGCTCCGGCGGCGGATATGTTTGAAATGGGCGTCAAAGTGCAGGTTTTAAGGCGCGGAACCATGTTTCCTCAGCGGGCGGCTAAACTGTATGAATTTTATTCCCGACATGATCGGTATGAAGATATTGCTGAAAAGCATCGGGCAATGATTGAGCGCGATATTCTCAAACGCAGCTTTGAGCAGGAATGGGAGCTGACAAGAAAATTTTTCACTCAGCGCGATCCGAGACAGGTGGTACGCGCTGAAAAAGATGCCAAACACAAAATGGCTCTGGTATTCCGCTCATATCTGGGGCAGTCTTCGCGTTGGGCTACGCGGGGAGAGCCTTCAAGGAGAATGGATTATCAGATATGGTGCGGACCCGCGCTCGGCGCGTTTAATGAATGGGCAAAAGGCTCATTTTTGGAAAAGCCGGAAAACCGCAACGTGGTTACGCTGGGCATGAATCTTCTGTTCGGCTCCTGCGTAGTTACCCGCGCAAATTGGCTGCGGTGTCAGCTTGCGGCGCATGGTATGATGCTTCCGTCTGATGCCGGGAAATTTTTACCGACAACGCTTTCGGATATTGAGAAAATAGAGGAGGCTTAATGATGACAATAGCCATTGAAAGTTTAAAAAACGAAGAATTTGCCGGTTTTATCCGAAATATGGTCAGAACCGAGCTTGTCAATCTGACACATGAACTGCCCAAACATACATTTGAGGCTCTGGTATTGCAGTATATTTTCGACAAGCTTAACAATAATGACAGGATGTCTGTTGATCTGAAACAAGAATAGATATTTTGGCTGACGGAGATTCTTTGCTGGTATTTGAAATCAAATCAATGTGTGAAAGTGATCGGATATTGCAAACATCAGGGAATTGCTTTGGTGAATTAAAATGAACACAAAAATAACTCAGTTACTTGAAAAAGGCGTTAAAATTCCGAATCCTGCCAGTGTTGACATCGGGGATGAGGTGGATATTGACCGGATTTCCGGGGATGGCGTGATTCTCTATTCAGGCTGTAAAATTTACGGGAAATCCACGCTGATTCTGAGCGGCGCAAAACTTGGCTATGAAGGACCTGTTACGATTGATAACTGCCATATCGGTACTGATGTGGAACTTAAAGGCGGATTTTTCAAGCAAGCGGTATTTTTGAAAAAAGCAAGTATGGGGCTTGGGGCGCATGTCCGGGAAGGCACGATTTTTGAAGAAGAGGCAAATGCCGCGCATACGGTCGGCTTGAAACAGACAATTCTGTTTCCCTTTGTAACCCTGGGCAGTCTGATCAATTTCTGCGATATTTTCATGTCCGGCGGCACCAGCAGAAAAGATCACAGCGAGGTCGGAAGTTCTTACATTCATTTCAATTATACGCCGAATCAGGACAAAGCAACCGCGTCTCTTCTGGGCAATGTGCCGCATGGCGTGATGCTGAATCAACCGCCGATTTTTCTGGGCGGGCAGGGCGGACTGGTGGGACCCTGCGTTCTTGCTTTCGGTACGGTTACGGCTGCCGGAACAATATGCCGCACTGATGAACTTCGCCTGAATCGTCTGATTCTTGAAGGCGGGAAAACCGGAAATGTGCCGTTCAGGCGAAAAGGATTTCAGAATTATAAGCGAATCATGGCAAACAATACGCTCTATATTGCCAATCTGATTGCTCTGATGCAGTGGTATTCTCAGGTTCGCCCGCTCTTTATCAGCGAAGATTTTCCGCAGACACTTTCAGATGGTTTAAAAGAAAAATTAACGATGGGCATTGAGGAGCGGATTAAACGGCTTAAAGATTTTTATTTGCAGCAAAAAAGCGAAATAGCTGAAACATGGGCAATATCAGAAGAAATATTCCGCAAACAGAATCATTGCGGCGATATTGCGTTAAGAGATGCGTTTCTTGAAAAAATTCAGACAGGGATTGGGCATTCGGGCAAAGATTATATTGCAGTCATCAAATCGCTTGCCCCGGAAGATGCTGAGATCGGCACCCGCTGGCTTCAGGGAATTGCGGATTCTATTTTACGGACAGATACGGTACTTAAAGGATAGGCGCGGAGATGCGGATGTCTGTTCAGAATAATTCACAGCCATTGCGAATCTGCTTATTAAGCTATCGGAGTAATCCGCACTGCGGCGGTCAGGGCGTGTATATCCGAAATTTAAGCCGGGCAATCCGGGATTTGGGGCATCATATAGACGTGGTGGCGGGTCCGCCGGGACCTGTGCTTGATCCGGATATTCCCCATTTTCCATTGATTGGCTTGGATTTATACAATCCTCAAGCCCTGTTTCGTACGCCGTCATTGACGGAACTTGCTGATCCGGTGAATCTGATTGAATGGCTGGGCGTATCTACAATGGGATTTCCCGAACCGTTTACCTTCGGCATTCGGGCATTTAAATTTCTTCAAAATAAATCAAAATATTACGATATTGTGCATGATAACCAGTGTTTATCTTACGGCATTCGGGCAATCAGCCGCCGGATTCCCACGATTGCCACCATTCACCATCCCATCACCGTTGACAGAGATATTGCCGTTAAATCCGTCAGATCACCGATAAAAAAAATCAAACATCTGCGCTGGTATTCGTTTATCGGAATGCAGAAGCGCGTGTCCAGAGATTTTTCCCATATTATCACGGTTTCGGAATGTGCCAAGAACGATATCAGCCGTGATTTCGATATTCCGGCGCATCGGTTCCGGGTTGTGCCGAATGGAATTGATACGGATGTTTTTTATCCGCTCCCTGACATTGAGCGGGAACCTGACCGCATTATGGTTACGAACAGCGCGGATATGCCATTGAAAGGCTTGTATTATCTCTTGCAGGCAGTGGCGGAAATTGCTCAAAATCGTTCTATCCGGCTTACGGTCATCGGCACACCCAAAGAAAACGGCGGAATTGAAAAACTCATTCGGCAGTTGGGTATCGGCAATCTCATTACCTTTACCGGCAGAGTGTCTGATGAGCAATTCAGGCGTCAATATGCCGAGTCCGCAATAGCGGTCGTGCCGTCAGTCTATGAAGGGTTCGGGCTTCCGGTGGGAGAGGCTATGGCGTGTGCGGTGCCGGTAATCTGCACAACCGGCGGTGCGTTGCCGGAAGTTGCCGGCGATGCGGCAATGCTTGTTCCGCCCGCAGACGCACCGGCGCTGGCAAGAGCTATCACGGATCTGATGGATAATCGTGATTATGCGGCAAAATTAGGGCAGATGGGCTATCATCGGATACATCGTGATTTCACTTGGAGACGCGCGGCGGAAAAGACAATTGAAGCATATCGTGAGGTGATTCGTGATTACCGTTGATTTCAATCGCCTTGGCAGTCTGAACGGATCCCGGATTTTAGACATCGGCTGCGGAACCGGGCGGCATCTGTCCGAAGCCTTAATGCTTGAAAATACGGCGGTATTCGGAGCGGATATTCATCAACACGATCTTATTGAGGCGCGAAAGCGAATCGCTTATTTGGAAGAACTCGGATTGTGCAGAGGATCATATCAACTTCTGTCAGCAGATATTGTCAATCTCCCGTTTGAAGATAATTTTTTCGATCTGATCATCTGCTCGGAAGTGCTGGAGCATATTCCGAATCATCACAAAGCCTTATCTGAGCTTGTTCGGATATTAAAGCCGGGCAAAACATTGGTAATCAGCGTACCTCGCTATGTTCCTGAAAAAATCTGCTGGTTATTTTCAAAAGAATATCACAGCGTGAAAAACGGGCATATCCGCATTTACAAAAAGAAAGATATTATTCATCTCTCAGAACAGGCGGGCTTAAACGTGTATGCCTGCCATTATGCCCACAGTCTTCATACGCCGTACTGGTGGCTGAAATGTCTGTTCGGGGTCAATCGGGAAGATATTGCGCTGATTCGGCTGTATCACCAATTTTTGGTCTGGGATATGATGGAAAAGCCCAAGCTGACCCGCATTTCGGACGCGCTGTTGAATCCTTTAATCGGAAAAAGCATTGTGTTTTATCTGACAAAAGCGTAATAGACATTAAGGGGCTGATATGAGAAATATCAAACGTTGTGGAATTATCTTATGCTGTCTGCTGCTTTATCTGTCTTCCCATGCTTTGGCGGAAGAAGACGATGATATGGTTCAGCCGGAACAGACGCATAAACCGACATTGGAAGCTGCGGCTATCTGCGAAGACGTTAAAGAGCATTCTCCTTATAACGCGGCAGTTGTTTTTTCAACATCTATCGGAAAAGTATATTGTTTCAGCGCATTTGACGCGGTACCGGACAAAGTGTATATCTATCATAACTGGTACAGAGCGGATAAATTGACTACCCGGAAGCGGCTGGTATTGAATCCGCCGCATTGGTCAACATACAGCACGGTGCAGCTCAGGGAGGCAGACAAAGGTCCTTGGCGGGTGGAAATCAGCGACCATGAAGGCAAAGTGTTGACAGTACTAAGATTCAGCATCACGGATTGAGATGAATTCACTTTACTCGTTTTTTATCGGCGTCCGCTGGGAGGATATTGTCGATATTTTATTGAACAGCTACATTCTTTTCCGTCTGTATATTCTTTTTCGGGAAACCAATGTTCTGCGCGTTCTGATGGGTGTTACGTTTTTATGGTTTTTTCAGCGGGTTGCAGTTTATATGGGGCTGATTGTTACCAGTTGGGCAATTCAGGGCATTACTGCGGTTGCCGCGCTGATCATTATTGTGGTATTCAGCAATGAAATCCGAAGCGTACTTCAAGCCCGAAGTCTCAAGTCCATTCTTTGGGGAAAACACCGTCAGAACGTCAATACACCGGTTGAAATCATTGTGGAAAGCGCGTATGAAATGGCTCAACGCCGCATCGGTGCGTTGATGGTATTTCCGGGAAAAGACGATCTGAGGGCGGATATTCAGAACGGTATTATATGGAACGGGCTGGTGTCCAAAGAAATGATAATGAGCATTTTCTGGCATGACAACCCGGTGCATGACGGCGCGATGGTTATTCAGGGAAATCAGATTACAGACGTCAGCGTTATTCTGCCGTTGTCTCAGCGAAAAGACCTGCCATCTTATTACGGCACCCGGCATCGCGCCGCGCTGGGTGTTGCGGAAAGCAGCGATGCGTTGGTGATTGTCATTTCCGAAGAAAGGGGCAATGTGTCGGTTGCCAAAGGGCAGAACATGACCGTTGTGAACCGCAAAGAAAGGCTTTTTCAGATTCTTCAGGAACATGCGGGCATTATTGAAAAACGCTCCCCGGCTATCCGAAAAGAACGCATGGAAATGGGAATTGCAGCAGTCATGTCCTTTCTGATTATTACCGGCGTATGGTTCAGCTTTACCCGCGGGCTGGATACCCTGATTACCCTGCAAGCGCCGATAGAATATATGAATCGCAAGCCGGATATGGAAATCACAGAGACTTCCGCGCATAATGTGGTGCTTCAACTCAGCGGTTCCGCGATGCTGGTCAAAGCGGTACGTCCGGAACAGGTTCAGGTCAGGCTGGATATGAAGGATGCGTCAATAGGATCGAATATGTTTCATATTACGGAAAACAACATCACACTTCCGCCCGGCATCACGCTTACCCGGACTACGCCTCAGAACATTCAGGTAACGCTTGATGTGCCTGTCATTAAAGAAATTCCGGTGCAGGCAGACTGGACCGGAAAACTGGACAGCAATCTGATTCTGGAAAAAGTGAAACTGTCTCCTTCCAAACTTCAGGTCATAGGCGGCAGCCTGATAATAAACGATATTTCAACAATTTATACTGAAAAAATCAATCTTTACACCCTGAAAAAATCCGGAACGCTTACACTTTCTCCGGTATTCAATCCCCCGTCATTGAGAGTTGCGCCCGGAATCAGAGACACGATTACGGCTGAAATCACCATTCGGGAAAGACCACAAAATACAAAATAATATTGAGCGTTTATACACCATTTTTTCCTGATAAGAATGAATTTTCTTGCATTTGAATCAGAAATCATTATATTGCGCCGCTTAGAACACCCTGTATTGTTAAAAAAACGATACGGCATCAAACTAACACTGTAAGGAGAAAAAAATGCAGGAACTTTCGTTTTCCCCATCTCAGCAAGGGGGGCTTGCCGAGGAAATCGAAGATGAACCTCCAAGTTGTTCTGCGTCATTTATCAGTACGCTGTCTCAGACGCCCGGATTCAAACTGTTCGAGCGTCCTTTTATTCATATCACGCCTCCTGCGGTAAGCCCGAAATGCAAGTCCCGGAGCCTATCCGAGACACGCATGTTTCGCCGCAGATTTTTTCCTGCTGCTTCCGATAAAGAATGGAATGACTGGCAATGGCAGATCGCGCATCGTATCAGAACTTATGAACAACTGAATCGCATTCTTGAGATGTCTTCTGATGAACAGGAAGCGACAGAAAAAAACCGTTCCAAATTGCCGCTTGGCATTACTCCTTACTACATGAGCCTTTTGAACACGGTTGATCCGAACCAGCCGTTGCGCCGAACTGTTGTTCCGACAATTCACGAATTGGTAAAAACCAAAGGCGAAGCTGATGATCCGTTAGGTGAAGAAGGGCAAAGTCCGATTCCGGGCTTGGTTCATCGCTATCCTGACCGTGCGCTTCTGCTGGTGCTGGATTTCTGCTCCACCTATTGCCGATATTGCACCCGATCCAGAATGGTCGGACATGGCGCGATTCTTCCGAGCAAATCCCGTCTGGAAAAAGCCATTGATTATATTCGGCATACGCCCGCTATCCGGGATGTGCTGCTCTCCGGCGGAGATCCGTTGACTCTGGGCGATGAAAAACTGGAATGGCTGCTGAAAAGTTTAAGAGAAATTCCGCATGTTGAGATTATCCGCATCGGCACAAAGATTCCGGCAGTTCTGCCTCAGCGCATCACCAAAAAATTGGTGCGGATGATTCGCAAATATCATCCGGTGTGGATGAGCCTTCATTTTACGCATCCGGATGAATGTACGCCGGAATCATACAAGGCTTGCACCATGCTGTCAGACGGCGGAATACCGTTAGGCTCACAGACCGTACTGCTCAAAGGCATTAACGATAATGTGCAGACGATGACGGAATTGATGCACCGATTGATGAAAATGCGGGTTCGTCCGTATTATCTGTATCAGTGTGATCCGATTTCCGGCTCCGCCCATTTCCGCACATCTGTTGAAAAAGGGCTTGAAATCATTCGGGGCTTGCGCGGATTTACCAGCGGCTATGCAGTGCCGACGTATGTGATTGATGCACCCGGCGGCGGAGGCAAAGTCCCGCTCATGCCTGAATATGTGGCAGAACGCGGCATGGATAACCTGATTCTGAAAAATTATGAAAACAGGCTGTTCTCCTATCCTGATCCGATCATGCCGAAATGTCTGATATAATTGTCTGAAAACTCCCCC
>DYRC01000407.1 GCA_020718925.1 Desulfonema limicola | reverse complement strand
ACCGAATAACAAAGATCATTCTGAATCTGCCGAACATCGCCGACATCCCGGACTGCCCGATAAGAAGCATCATGCCCGGGCGGAAACACTGTTCCGCAGCGTTATTATTTCATAGAATACAGAATTTCAGGCATTCTTGTCTTAATGGCAATGGGGCTTACTATAACATATCGGAAAATATATTATATGATCAGGTACTTATCTGGCTTTGCCCAGATACGCAGACATCACCGCTTCATCAGATTGAACTTCTCTGGGCGTTCCCTGACACAGCATTCTGCCTCTGTCCAACACCACAATGCGGGCGCAGACATCCATCGTCAGGCTCATGTCATGCTCTACCAGCAGCAGCGTAATTCCCCGCCCCTGAATTTTTCTGAGCAAATCTCCCAACTGACGGGTTTCAGTGGCGTTCAATCCGGCGGCGGGTTCATCCAGCAAAAGCAGTTTGGGATCAGATGCCAGCGCCCGCGCAATTTCAACAAGTCTTTGCCATCCGAAAGGCAGATCGCCGGATCGCTGATGCGCCTGCTCGGCAAGCCCTACAAAATCAAGCAGATTCATGGCTTTTTCCTGAATCAGACGCTCTTCTTTACGTACACCCGGAGTCCCCAATATCGCGCCCCAGAATCCGCCGCTGCTTTTCACATGACAGCCGACCATAACATTTTCCAAAACGCTCATGCTTTCAAACAGTTCCACATTCTGAAAAGTTCTGGCAATGCCGCAACTGACGATCTCATACACTTTTTTCCCGTAAATAGAGTTCCCGTCAAAAAAAACATTTCCGGTGTCAGCCAGATAATTGCCTGTAATGACATTAAACAGGGTGGTTTTGCCCGCGCCGTTAGGTCCGATCAGCCCCTGAATGATTCCCTTCCGAACTTCAAAAGAAATATCCTCCAGCGCGGTTACGCCGCCGAAAAATTTACACACCGATTCGATTTTCAGAAGAAAAGATTCAGACATCCGTATTTTCCTTTTATGCGTTTACTTCGGCATTTCTGCATATTTTTCAGCAATTTTATCATATTCGCCCGATTCTCGCACCCGTTGAAGTTCATTCCATATATCATTCATAACTTTAGGAAGCTTTTCGGCAAATCTGTGAGAAAACATGAGATAATACTCTTTTGTCCGGATAGGCGGACTGACTTTCACAACATCTTTAAATTCTTCAGGATTGCCTTTTAAAATCAGGTCTGCCATCGTTTCCAGATCAGCAACGCCATCCAGCCGCCCTTTAATCAGGATTTTGAAAGCATCAGACTGAGTGTAGCTTTCCATAACATTTACGCCCATTTCCTTCAAATCGCTGACGATGGAATAGGCTGCGGCTGCACCGATGGGTTTTATCAGATAGCTGAACTGTTTTCCATCCCATTGCACCGGACTGTTTTTCATTTTATATAACACATAAGAATTGCTCATCAGACGTTTTGCAGCATCAGGTTCGCCGTTTTTCATCGGATAAACGCCGATACTCATCCGATCCGGTTTGAAACTGGCTTCAAAAATTCCGTCTGCTTCATTTGATTCGAGCATTTTAAGGCATCGCTTCCAATTATATCGCTCAAATCGGATTCTCACATTCAGTTTATTTTCAAGTCCTTTTAATACTTCGACATTAATGCCCGGTTTTTCTGCGGGAACGGTCTGCCCGTCTCCGATTGAATACGGCGGATTTGATTTTTCCTCATATATAAACAAGATGGATAAGGGATCAGCCGCCGCGATACACGGAAAACTTATAAAAATCAGAAAGATAATGATATTACGATTCAAAACATCTCCTTTTGACATCGGGTTGTGTGTTAATTTTGATTAATATAACACTGATCAGAAAAAAATGATATGCCATTTGTTCCGAAATCTCTTGAAAAAAAAATATAACTGTTTTATATTAAACATGATAAAAATTCAACCCAAAGGAGGTTTTTTATGACATCGTATTCTATTCCCGAACAAAGAACTCAGGCTCAGGCATTGGTCAATTCCTTTGTCCAAAGCGTATATCAGTGGATGGCAGTAGGTCTTGCCTTAACCGGCTTCACAGCGTTTTATGTAGCAAACAGCGAGCCGATGCTCCGATTTATTTTCGGAAATCAGTTGATATTTTTCGGATTGATTATCGGCGAGTTAGCAATGGTCTGG
This sequence comes from Desulfonema limicola, assembly GCA_020718925.1. Classification (GTDB taxonomy): domain Bacteria; phylum Desulfobacterota; class Desulfobacteria; order Desulfobacterales; family DYRC01; genus DYRC01. The sequence goes on along the minus strand of DYRC01000407.1, from coordinate 1,118 downwards.
ACATTAAGCGCAAGAATCAATAAAATGCAGGCATCCACAGCCACCATGATGTTTCTGGCATATTCGGCGTTGAACGGCGTAACGCTGTCATCTATCTTTATCGTCTATGCCATGTCTTCGATTGCTTCGACATTTTTTATCTGTTCAGCCACCTTTGTTGCATGCAGTGTTTACGGCATGACGACAAAGCGCGATCTGACGTCATTCGGCAGCTTTTTTATTATGGGGGCTGTTCGGCATCATCATTGCTTCTGTGATCAATCTGTTTCTCCGAAGCAGCGCAATGCAGATGATTATCAGCTATGTCGGCGTGATTGTGTTTGTGGGCTTGACCGCGTATGACACTCAGAAAATCAAGATGATGGCATTGACTCAGCCCTCTGATCTTGAAGCAGGCGTTATCCGAAAAGGCGCGATTATCGGCGCGTTGGAACTGTATTTGGATTTTATCAATCTGTTCTTAATGCTGCTCAGGATTTTCGGCGGCAGCAGAGATTAAGAATTACCTAACCCCCTGCCCCCTTCCCTGAAAGGGCAGGGGGGAGCAATCGGAAAACTTCCACCTCTGTTTCGGAGAGGGGGCGGGGGAGAGGTTATCTCAACTCCGCCGCTTTCTGCAAAATAAAGCCCAGTTCCTCAAGACCGATTTTCCCATCGCCGTTCACATCAGCATTGAGATTGACGTTTCCGACCGGAATACCGGCAAGAATCCGCAGCACGAGCATCGCGTCATCCAAGCCGACTTTGCCGTCTCCGTTGACATCTCCGGGGATACAGGTTTCAGGCGTACAGGCAATCGTGAAGCTGATTTCTTCGCCGTAGCTCAGGCTTTCGGGCTGGTCTGCCGATGAATCCTGATTCGTGTTGTGGGCATACGCCCGCAGATACCACTTTCCGGGCGGGATGTTTTTTATCGTCCCTGTGAACTTCATGCCTTCATACACCGGGGCTTTCTCCCACATCGCATAAGCCATATCTCCGGTTTTCGGCATCTCATACCCGGTGAACGGTGCGCTATGCGGCGCATAGACAAAGCCGTAAACATTGACCTCTGATGAGCCGATGTCCGTGATTTCCCCGCTTACCGTGATGCTGCTGCCGCTCACGGAATAGTTCAC
>DYRC01000406.1 GCA_020718925.1 Desulfonema limicola | reverse complement strand
TAATCATCACACCCCTTCGGGGTTAAAATTCAACTGCGTAACTCCTAATTAAAATCATTATTTTTTTGCTTGTATGATTTTTTCAGAAATTGTTCAGGAAAGAGTTTTTGATTTTTTTCCGAAGTTTGGAAGTAAATTCTTCTGCCGATACTGCTTTTCTGTCTTGACAGTCAGAGCGTTTCTCTATAACGTTGCCAAAAAAATCAGACTGCGATGCTTTCGGCTGAGGAGTTAGCATGTATATTGAAAACTATATAGATTCGCTTCGTGCGGAGATGGTGGATATCGTGGCACATCGGTTGACGCCGGTGGCGTTGCGCTATGGATACAGCGATGTGGCGTTGGAAACCAATATCCGCTGGCGTCCGCTGGTCATGCTGATTGGCAGCTATTCTTCGGGCAAATCCACCATGATTAATGAATTTATCGGCACAAAAATTCAGGATACAGGACAAGCCCCTACCGACGATTCCTTTACCGTCATCACATACAGCGAATCCGAAGATATTGATAATAATGAAATTCAGATACTTGAAGAACGCGATGGCAGCGCGCTGCTCAATGATCCGGAATTTCCATTTGAAACCTTGAAAAAGCACGGACAGCGATTTGCCTCGCACTTTCGGCTTAAAAAGGTCAACTCTCCGTTTTTAAAAGATATTGCGATTATTGATACACCCGGAATGCTTGACAGCATCACCGAACAGGATCGGGGCTATAATTATCAGGAAGTGATCGGCGAATTTGCACAGATGGCGGATCTGATTCTGGTCTTATTTGATCCGCACAAAGCCGGAACCGTGCGCGAAGTTCACAAAGTTCTCAGAGAAACCCTGCCTGCCAAAACTTCCGAAGATCGGGTCTTGTTTATTCTGAATCGGATTGACGAATGCACCTCGCTGCTGGATATGCTGCGGGTCTATGGAACATTGTGCTGGAATCTGTCTCAGATTACGGGAAGAAAAGATATTCCCTTGATTTATCTGACATACTCAAATCCGAATCCCGGAGCGGCGCAAAAAAATCCCGAAGGCTTTCTGCATCTGTTGGATAATCATCGGGAAATCCTAAAAAAAGCAATTTCAGAAGCTCCCCGGCATCGGCTGGATCATATTGCAACATTCTTGGAAAATCATGGGGAGCGGCTGTCTCATTTTATGGAAGCATTAATTACTTACCGAAAAAAATTCTTTGAATTCAGACTCCGATATTGGCTGCTGGGATTTCTGATCAGCCTTGTGCTTGCGGCTCCGGCAATCAGGCTGCCGTTTCTGCATGTTCATCCCTATATTCTGATAGGCGGCATGGGCTTCGGCGTTGTGATGTTGTATCTGATATGGCTGACCACTGCCCAGAAATCGCTGGAATCCAAATTTTTTCGGAATTCATTGAATAAATTGGACGCATTAACCCCTTTGGAAAATCAGACCCGCCGCGATGTCTGGAAAGGCATTCGGAATATGGTCAAATCATATATGGAAAAAACTGTTGGAAAATATTCGCTGGGCAGGGTAAAAGAAGATTATGCGATGGTGAGTCAGGTGTGCAAAAAAGGGTCGGCGGAAATTCGGCAGGCATTGAGCGAATTGTCAACGCTTAAAGAAGAAGACCTGATTCCGCCGGAAGAAAAGCCGCTGATTGCGCTTCCCTTAAAAAATTCGTCCCAACATGCTGATGAAGAAGGCGTATGGGGGATATGAGTGAGAAGTGAGAAGTGAGAAGTGAGAAGGGGCTGATAATTATTCGCCCGTACCAAAAAAACCGAGGGGTTGGCATTATTATAGGAGGTTCGATGAAACGAAAAATAGGAATAGCATTGCTGATGGTGCTGGGATTGGCATTTTGCGGATTTCCCAAGTCTGCGGATAAGCAGGCATTGGCAACAGAGATTTCCATTCCTGCGGTAAAGGTTAAGTCCGGAGAGTCTGCGGATGTGCTGATTAAGCTTGATGCGGCGGATAATTTGGCGGGAATCAAGCTGGTTATCAAGTATGATGCGGAGCTTCTGACATTTAAAAAAGCGGATAAAGGCAAAGAAACTTCTCCGCTCATGCACATTATCAACGACAAAAAGCCCGGAAATCTGATTATCGTGATGGCAGGCGCAAAGGGCATTTCAGGAAAAAATTTTACGATGGCGGTGATGACGTTTGAGACAAAGAAGGACCTGAAAGAAAGCAAAACGGTGAAGATAGAAATCGCCGAATCCCAACTGATGAACGAGCAGTTGAAGGATATACCGCATAAAACCAAAGCCGAACCGCTGACGATTGCGCCCTCAAAATAGCCGGAGCCTGTATTTTTCAAAACATAGTCTGCCGACGTTTCTATTTGCGGCAGACTATGAAAAACAAGGAATTAATCCGCCGGTGCTTATAAGTTTTCAGCTTTCTTTATCATGTCTGATTTTTTTTGTTTTGATTTCAGGTATTTCTTTGTAATTTTCTTTGGTAGAAACTTTTGTGCCGCTTTTTTCTTCCAAATCACGCCGCGCATTGCCGGCAACGCTTCCGCCTTTGATTGCTGCTTTTTTGTTGTCTGCAAACCCCTGAGCATCCTTTTTGCGGGCAATCTCTGTTGTTGACGCCTCTCCCAGCATGGTAAAAATCAGTTCAAGGTCTGTCATGTGGTCGCGCAAATTATCTTTCGGTTTGTCAAGTTCTTTGAAAGCCTTGTATTCGGCGGGTGTCATGCCGAAAGTTGCCTTGCTGATTTCAGCCGTGAGAATTGCGTATTCTTTCTGCTCCTTCACTCCGCGCTTTTTCCACTCTTCAGTCAGTTCATCTCGGATATTGATGCCGCGCATCCGCTTTTCAATCCATTCATCAGAATAGCCTTTCTGTTTGTAAATCTCGCGCATCCGTTTTGCGGCAAGTTCGGGATTTTCTATTTCTTCCAGTCGTTCATATCCCACTTTTGCAAGCCAGCGTTTGAAAGGCTCGGCTTTGGGCGATGGGATGGATTGAATGATACGGAAAAGCCCTTCTGCATCGGCGCAGTCGGTTTCCCGCTTTTTTCCATCTCCTGCTTCGATTTTCAACTGTACGATAATTTCGTACAGTTCGTCAGCACCTTCGTTTTTCAGCTTTCGCTTCAAATCGCTCCAATAACGTCTCGGATTATCAGTTTCGCTCAATATTTCACAGACATCTATGATAGAGAAAAACCAACGTTGTTTTTCATCGCTCCACAGTCTGCGAACCTGCTTGCTTTCAAAAAGAATCAAATTGCTCATAACTCCTCCTCACGATATTTCATTTTATGCTGCTGCTGCTTTTAT
>DYRC01000062.1 GCA_020718925.1 Desulfonema limicola | reverse complement strand
GGGGAGGGGTCGGGGGAGGGGTCATGGGAGGGGTCAGGGGAGGGATAGTTATGAAAACTGTTGACAAACTGATGCACAAAGCCTTAGAAGACGGCGTTTTCCCCGGCGGTGTGCTGCTGGTTTCCAAAGAGGATCGGATTGTTTTTTTTGAAGCTTACGGAGTTGCTAATCTTTTTTCCGGGGTCAAGATGACGCGGGAAACCATCTTTGATTTGGCGTCCATCACCAAAACGCTGGCAACCACCCCGGCAGTGATGCGGCTGATTCAACAGAATAAATTGAATATTGAGACTCAGATCAGGGAAATTCTGCCGGAATTTGAATCTGATGAAAAAGGAAATACCCGCATCCGCGATCTGCTGACGCATACGTCCGGGCTGATAGATTGGCGTCCGTATTATCTTGACGTATATCCTCATCCGCCGAAAGAGCGGAAAGCGGCGTTGAGATCGTTGTTGTTTAAAGAATCGCTGATAGAACAGCCCGGAGAAAAAATGCTTTACAGTGATCTGGGATTTATGATCTTGGAATGGATTGTGGAAAGCCTCAGCCGGAAAACACTGGATAATTTTGTCAAAGAAGAAATTTATGATCCGCTAGGGCTTGACAATCTTTTTTTTACAGATACAACCCAAGAAAAATCAGGCATCGGAAATTTTGCCGCAACGGAGAACTGCCCTTGGCGCAAAATGGTGTTGCAAGGTTTGGTGCATGATGATAATGCCTATTCGGTCGGCGGCGTGTGCGGACATGCAGGGCTTTTCGGAAGCGCGGAGGCTGTGCGCCTGCTGGTGTCGGAATTGCTGAATACATATTACGGGCATTCTTCAAACGGAATATTCCGGCAGGATATAGTTTCTCTTTTTTTCAAAAGACAGGAAAATGCAGGGCGAGCGTTGGGTTTTGATTGTCCGCCGGGAAAAGACGGGTCATGCGGACAGTATTTTTCAAAAGAGACCATAGGGCATCTGGGATTTACCGGCACATCTTTCTGGGCGGATACGATGCGATTTGCAGTTGTGATTCTGCTGACCAACCGGGTGCATCCTTCGCGGGAAAATATTAAAATCAGGGCTTTCAGACCCATGCTGCATGACGCGGCGATGAAAGCTTTGGGCTATGCGTGAATTTCTGCTTGTCATCAGAGCATATTTCTGATAGCCATTCTCTGAATTTTTTTCAAAGCGTCATAAAAATTCTCCCCACTGGGGTAAAAACGAGGCAGTATGAATTTATTTTTGGATGCGGTTTTAGGAGTATTTTCAAGTGATCTTGCCATAGACCTGGGGACGGCAAACACCCTGGTATATGTCAAGGGAAAAGGAATTGTGCTGAGCGAGCCTTCGGTGGTTGCGGTACGTACCGATAACCGCATGAAAAGCAAAGTATTAGCCGTAGGATTGGAGGCAAAAAACATGCTGGGTAAAACGCCCGGCAATATTGTTGCTATCCGTCCGATGCGAGACGGCGTAATCGCTGATTTTGAAGTAACAGAAGCCATGATTCGGCACTTTATCCGCAAGGTTCACAACCGGCGAAGCTTTGTGAGACCCCGAATTATTATTGCCGTGCCTTCCGGGATTACGCAGGTTGAAAAGCGGGCGGTCAAGGAATCCGCAGAATCCGCAGGCGCGCGCGAAGTCTTTCTGATTGAAGAGCCGATGGCAGCCGCTATCGGGGCAGGGCTTCCGATTACCGAACCGACCTGTAATATGGTGGTGGATATCGGCGGCGGCACGACAGAAGTGGCGGTTATTTCTTTGGCAGGCATTGTGTATTGCCGCTCAATCCGGGTAGCCGGAGATAAAATGGATGCGGCAATTGTTCAATATATCAAGCGCAAATATAATCTGCTGATCGGCGATGTAACCGCTGAAATGGTCAAAACAACGATTGGCAACGCATATCCGGATCCGAATCAACTGGAAGTCATGGACATCAAAGGCAGAGACTTGGTATCCGGCATTCCGAAAGTGCTGACCGTTGACACGGAAGAAATCCGGTCTGCGATTTCAGAACAGATTGATGCGATTGTGGAAACGGTTAAAATCGCTCTGGAGCAGACGCCGCCGGAATTGTCCGCAGATATTGTTGACAGAGGCATTGTCCTGACAGGCGGCGGCGGGCAGTTGAAAAATCTGGATAAGCTTTTGCGCGAAGAGACCGGACTTCCGATTACGCTGGCAGAAGACCCGATGTCAACGGTGGCTATGGGAACCGGCAAGTGTTTGGACAGTATTGAAATTCTCAGACAGGTTGTCATTCCTTAAAAGACCCCTATGTTTTTTAAAAAAGCTCTGATGTTTGCCAGCCTGATGATATTGGCTGTCGGCGGTATTATCGCTATTTCTTTCTTCGGCATGCGCGGATACTCTCCTGTCGGAATCGGAGCAGTTCCTGTGATGGCGCCGGTTCAGAAAACGGTCAGTCGTGTGGTATATGCCATAAAAGATGTTTGGAATCATTACTTTTTTTTGGTTTCAGCCGCCAAACAGAACGACGAGTTGAAAAAAGCATTAGGGGATGTGCTGGAGCAGAATAATCAGTGTAAAGAAACTTCTCTGGCAAATATCCGCATGAGATATATGCTCAACTTCCGAAAAAAGACGGGGCAGGAGGTGCTGGTCGCGGAAGTGATTGCCAAAGACCCTTCTCCCTGGTTCAAAAGCCTCATCATTGACAAAGGAACGCAGGATGGTGTTAAAAAAGGACTGCCGGTCGTGGTTCCCGAAGGGGTTGCGGGAATTATCACAGAGGCGTCCAAGCGATATTCCAAAGTTCAGATGATTATTGACCGGAATGCGGCGGTGGATGCGTTGGTGCAGAGAAGCCGAGCCAGAGGTATTCTCAAAGGCAACTCCGCGGGGCAGTGTCTGTTTCAGTATGTTCCGCGAAAGCATGATGTGGAAGTCGGCGACACGCTGATATCTTCCGGGTTGGACGGCGTTTTTCCCAAAGGACTCAGGATTGGGGAAGTTGCTGTGGTGAATAAGAGCGGTACGGGTATTTTTCAGGAGGTGTTTGTCAGTCCTTATGCGGATTTTGAAAAATTGGAAGAAGTTCTGGTGGTGTTGAATCCCCCGAAATATGAAGTTACTGATGACGAAGATGAAGAATGAGATATATTTTCTATATGGCGTCCGGACTCGGGCTGTTTATTTTTCAAAGTGCGGTTATGCCGTGTTTTTCCGAGTCTGAAAAATTTTATGACATACTGATTCCCTTTGTGTTGTATCTGAGTATTTTCTGTCCGTTTATTGAGGGCATTATGGTTATTCTGATATTCGGGTTTCTGATGGATAGCATGGGCGGGGGCGTTTTCGGGCTTTATATGATAAGCTATGTGTGGATATTTATCGGAATGAGGCGAATCATGGGAGTTGTCCATATTGACAGCTTTCTGTCAGGTCCCCTGACCGGACTCGGCGTTCTGTTGGAAGATGCGATTGTTTTCGGTTTGTTCAGATATTTGGGAAACGGTAATCCGCTCCCCGAAGACGCTTTTTATATTTTATCCATCCGACTGGCTTGGGCGGTGGCAACGGGCAGTATCGTTGTCTGGGGACTCAGATACTTTCATAAACTATGTGATGAACAAAGCTGGCGGTTATCTGCGAAGTTTGCAAAATGAGCGATGACGACGAAATTAAAAGCAGCGAAAATGACTGGTACAGACAACGCTTGGGCGGGCTGATGTTCTGCGTGATGACTGCCTTTGCGATGCTGATTATACGCTTATTTCATCTTCAGAATGTCCAAGGGGAAGAATTCAGGCAGCGTGCGGAATATAACTATATCCGCATTCAGTCAGTTGATGCGCCCAGAGGACTGATATTTGACCGTAACAGAAAAGTTCTTGCAGATAATCGTCCTTCGCTGGATTTGGCAATTGTTCTCAAAGATGCCAAACCGGTGGATGAAACCATCGGCAAGTTATCAGAGTATGCGAATATCTCTTTGGAAGAACTGATAGCAAAGGTCAATGCCAACCGGGGCGTTCCTGCGTATAAATCTGTGCTGCTGAAAGCAGATATCAACATGGATATGCTGGCTGCCGTAGAAGTGCATAAATTCGATTTGCCGGGTATATCTGTCAATATTTCCTCAAGACGGCAATATCCTGAAAAGGAAAGCATGGCGCATGTCATCGGCTATGTGGGAGAGGTCAATTCTCAGGAGTTGAATGAAGAAAGAGAAGATGAATATGAATACCGGGTAGGGGATTATATCGGAAAAATCGGGATAGAAAAATCACAGGAAGAATTTTTAAGAGGAACGCGCGGCGGTCGTCAGGTGGAGGTGGATGCCAAGGGGCGGGTGGTTCGGGTATTGAAAACCGTTGAAGGCAAACCCGGTCATAATGTATATCTGACCATTGACGATGAACTTCAGAAAAAAGCCGAATCTCTGATTTCGGCTACGACCGGCGCTATGGTGGTGTTGGATTATTCCAACGGCGAAGTGTTGGCGATGGCAAGCAACCCGTCGTTTGATTTGAATCCGTTTATTACCGGTTTGAGCCGGGATGCGTGGAATAAGCTGATTTCAAACCCTGCCCGCCCTCTGGAAAATAAAGCCATACAAGCTGAATATCCTCCGGCTTCGACATATAAAATCATAACGGCTATGGCTGCGCTGGAAGAAGGCGTGGCAAATGAGAGAACGGGCGTATCTTGTCCGGGCTATTATCATTTCAAGGATCATACCTATCGGTGCTGGAATAAATTCGGACATGGTCCGGTGAATGTATTTTCCGCAATGGCGCAGTCCTGTGATGTGTTTTTTTATCATACAGGGCAGAAATTGGGCGTGGATCGGATTGCAAAATATGCCAAGGCTGCCGGATTGGGGTCCAGAACCGGAATAGAACTGGATCATGAGGGAGGGGGGCTGATTCCGACCTCCGAATGGAAAAAAAGACGGATGGGCGTTTCATGGAGAGCGGGAGAAACCATATCTGTCGCCATCGGGCAGGGATATAATCTGACAACGCCGTTGCAGATGGCTATGGTAACTGCCTCCATAGCAAATGGCGGAATTGTGTATCGTCCCACGATTATCAAAAAGATTGAAACTGCCGAAGGCTATGTGGTGCATGAAGCCGCGCCGGAAGAAAAAGGTCGGCTGCCGATCAGCCCAAAGACGCTGGAGATCGTCAGAAAAGGACTTAAACAAGTCGTCAATTCTCCTTCCGGGACAGCATATAAGATTCGTTTGGCGCAAATCGAAATCTGCGGTAAAACCGGAACGGCTCAGATTGTCAGTAATCCCAAAGATGATGATCCGAAACGGAAAGTGGCGGCGCATCTGAGGTCTCATGCGTGGTTTGTGGGATACAGCAGTTCTGAAAAATATCCGATAGCGGTATCTGTCATCGTAGAACATGGCGAACATGGCTCGGATGCGGCAGCGCCGCTGGTCAGGAACATGATACGATATTATTATGAGTCCGAAGTAGGGCATCAGGAATAGTGAGAAGTGAGAAATGAGAAGTGAGAAGTTATGTTTGATCGGCGATTGGCATATCATTTTGACTGGGGGCTGCTGATTCTGACCATCTTTCTGGGATGCGCCGGACTGATTACCCTGCACAGCGCGGTGTCTGCCGGATCCGGAGATGCTCAGAAATCATTGTACATCAAGCAATGGATATGGTTCGGAGCCGGAATCATCGTTATGGTCGCCTCTTTTGCCGCAGACTATAAGAACTTGAAACGATGGGCAAAGCCGATTTACGGGTTTTGTGTCGGTCTGCTGGTCTGCGTGATGCTGTTCGGAAGATATGCGGGAGGTTCAAAGCGATGGCTGACATTCGGACCCGTTTCGCTTCAGCCTTCGGAACTGATGAAAATTGCAGTCGTGATTATTCTGGCAAAATATTATTCCGATAATGCCAAGCCTGAAGGCATGACGCTGAAAGATTTAATCATTCCGTTTATTCTTACCCTGATTCCGTTTGGATTGATTGTCAAGCAGCCGGATTTGGGAACCGCCATGACGGTGTTTCTGATTGCCGCATCGGTAACGCTTTTTGTCAAAATCCGGTGGCGCACATTCTTGGGACTGACGGGCACAGCACTTGTTCTGATGGCTCCGGTATGGCTCTTTGCATTAAAAGAATATCAGCGACAGCGCATTCTTACATTTTTAGACCCTGACCGGGATCCGCTGGGCGCGGGCTATCATATCATTCAATCCAAAATTGCCATCGGGTCAGGGATGATGTACGGCAAGGGCTGGATGCAGGGCAGCCAGAACGCCCTGTCATTTTTGCCGGAACATCATACGGACTTTATTTTTTCGGTATTGGCGGAAGAATGGGGATTTGTCGGTTCGGCAAGCCTTGTGGTGCTGTTTCTGATTCTCATCATCTATGGACTTAATATCGCTTACGGATGCAAAGAGCCTTTCGGCACGATTCTTTCTGTCGGCGTTACCGGCATAATTTTTTGGCAGTCGTTTATCAATATGGGCATGGTGATGGGATTGATGCCGGTGGTCGGCGTTCCGCTGCCGTTTATCAGTTACGGAGGATCATCGGTGATGTCCATGATGTGCTGTATCGGTATTCTGATGAATGTCAGTATGCGGAGATTTATGTTTGAGTGAAGAAAATTAAAAACGCACAGTCAACTTCAAAAAACCTTTGACAAACCCGCTTGGCTGGTGTTACATACGCTCTGATTTCAGATTGAAAACAAGCGATGAATAAGATTTGCAAAATAAAATATATTTTTTGACGGAGGAGTAGGGTATGGTAAAGATTGACGGATCGGCGGTGATACAGATCGTAAATTTTATTTTGCTGATATGGATTATGAATACGGTACTGTACCGCCCCATCCGAAACATGCTTCAAAAGCGGCAGGAAAAAGTCAAAGGACTGGAGAGCGACATTGATCTCTGTGACAAGGACGCAAAAGAGAAAGATGAAGCCTATCTGTCAGGGGTTCGGGCAGCCAGAGCAAAGGGGTTGAAGGAAAAAGAGTCCATGATGCAGGCAGCCTCTGAAGAAGAGAAGAAAATCATTGCCCGGATTAATGAAAAGGCTCAGGCTGACCTTGTAACGGCAAAGGAGAAGATCGCAAAAGACGCGGCAGCAGTGAAAAATGCGCTGCTCAAAGAGATAGACGCGTTTGCGACTCAGATCAGTCAGAAAATTTTGGGGAGGGCTGTTTGATGGAATATCCTGGTAAAAGCCTGAAGCACCGCAAAGTAGGAGCAATGATTGCTCTGGGGGTGCTTCTCTTTTTTTGTGCAGGTGGTATTGCCTTTTCATCCGGAGACGGCGGACACAGCGAGCCGAAAGGCTGGGTGGAGACCGATACTTACCGGGTGATGAATTTTGCCGTGTTGATAACGGGGCTTTTCTTTCTGCTGAAAAAGCCGGTCTCTCAGGCGCTTGATAATCGGATTAAGGGAATCAGAGAGCAGTTGGCAGACCTGCAAATTAAAAAAGAAAAAGCCGAAAAAGATGTAGCGCAGTATAAGGAAAAGCTGTCTCTTCTGGATAAAGAAGCTGAGAAAATTGTTGATGAATATATCCGTCAGGGACAAGAGGCAAAAGAGCGAATTCTGAAAGAAGCTGAAACTGCGGCGCAACGGCTCGAAGAGCAGGCGCATCGCAACATTGAGCATGAATTTGCACAGGTAAAGCTGAAAGTTCAGCAGGATATATTTGAAAAGGCTCTGGCAAAAGCAGAAGCGGTGGTCAGAGGCAGCATCACGACGGATGACCAGGAACGATTGGTTGACGAATATCTTAAGAAGGTGGTGGCATAGTGAAGAATCTGTCTATCGCACGGCGTTATGCCAAGGCACTTCTGCTGATTGGCAAAGAGGATGGTCAGGCTGAGACATACAAGGATGAATTGGGCGGAGTTGCCGGTCTGATCATGAAGGAAAAAACGCTTGAGCAGGCTATAAGCAATCCCCTGTATGATGCTGCGGCTCGCAAACAGGTGTTGCAGGCAGTGATTGAAAAACTGAATCTGTCAGGGGTGATGAGAACGTTTCTTCTCTTGTTGTTCGATAAGGGTCGGTTCGGATTTTTGCAGAGTATCAGCGAGTTGTATCATAAATTTGCAGATGAACTCAGGGGCGTAATCAACGCCAGTCTGACGTCGGCAACCGCATTGTCTGAAGATACGGCTGAGAAAATCCGTATTGCTTTGTCAAAGATGACCGGCAAAGAAGTAACCCTCACAGTGGAACAGGAACCTTCGCTGATCGGCGGCATTGTTACCCGTATCGGCGATCTGGTGTTGGACGGAAGCATCAAAACGCAACTGCTTAATATGAGAGAATCTTTAAAAAGGGGTGAGAGTGTCTGATGGAATTAAGAGCTGAAGAAATCAGTCAGATAATCAAGGATCAGATTAAGGAGTACGACAAGAAAGTCGAACTGAGTGAAACGGGTGTTGTCTTGTCGGTCGGTGACGGAATTTCCAGAGTATACGGACTTGAAAAAGTCATGGCTATGGAACTGGTTGAATTTCCGGGCAATGTTCTGGGATTGGTATTGAACCTGGAAGAAGACAATGTCGGTATTGCCATTATGGGCGATGATACCAACATCAAAGAGGGTGACATTGTCAAGCGTACGGGGCGTATTGCACAGGTTCCGGTCGGTGAAGCGGTGCTGGGCAGAGTTGTTACGGCTACGGGCGAACCGATTGATGGCAAGGGACCGATTAATGCCAAAGAGACGCGGCGTGTTGAGATGGTGGCGCCGGGTGTTATTGCGCGTAAGAGTGTGCATGAGCCTTGTTATACGGGACTCAAGGCTATTGATGCGATGACGCCGGTCGGTCGTGGGCAGCGTGAGCTTATCATTGGTGACCGTCAGATTGGAAAGACTGCGGTGGCGGTGGATGCGATTCTGGCTCAGAAGAATACCGATGTTTATTGCATTTATGTTGCCTGTGGGCAGAAGAAGTCAACGGTGGCGCAGGTTGTGGCGATTCTGGAAAAGCATGGGGCGATGGAATATACCACAGTTGTTGCGGCTTGCGCGAGTGATCCGGCGACATTGCAGTATGTTGCGCCGTATGCCGGATGTGCGATGGGTGAGTATTTCCGGGATAAGGGCAAGCATGCGCTGATTATTTATGATGACCTTTCCAAGCAGGCGGTGTCTTATCGTCAGGTATCGCTGCTTCTGCGCCGTCCTCCTGGGCGTGAAGCGTTCCCCGGCGACATTTTCTATAATCATTCCCGTCTGCTGGAGCGTTCCTGTAAGCTTAATGATGAGTTGGGTGCCGGGTCTCTGACGGCTCTGCCGATTATTGAGACACAGGCGGGGGATGTTTCTGCATACATTCCGACCAACGTTATTTCTATTACTGACGGGCAGATTTATCTTGAACCCAGCTTGTTCTTTGCCGGTGTACGTCCTGCAATCAACGTAGGTCTTTCGGTCTCCCGCGTCGGTGGTGCGGCGCAGGTGAAGGCGATGAAGCAGGTTGCGGGTACGTTGCGTCTGGATTTGGCGCAGTATCGTGAACTTGAGGCGTTTGCGGCATTCGGCTCTGATTTGGACAAATCAACGCAGCGGCAGCTTACGCGTGGTGCAAGACTGGTTGAAATTCTGAAACAGCCGCAGTATCAGCCGCTTCCGATGGAAAAACAGGTTACGATTCTGTATGCCGGAACACGCGGCTTTTTGGATAAGTATCCTCTTGATGCGCTTGCACGGTATGAGCAGGGGATGTACAAGTTTATTGAAGAACGGTATCCTCAACTGTTTAAGGACCTTGCGGACAAGAAGGCGATTTCTGATGATTTGGATAAGCTGATGAGCAAGGCTTTGACGGATTATGATGAGGAATTCAAGGATAATATCAAATAAAAAAAGGTCGCGACTATGGCAAAGCTGAAAGAGGTCAAGTTAAAGATAACCGCGGTTAAGAAGACCAAGCAGATTACCAAAGCCATGAACATGGTGGCGGCGTCCAAGTTGCGCGGCTGTCAGACCCGTATGGAGGGGTTTCGCCCGTATGCCACCAAGTTTGCGGAGGTATTGGGGAGTCTTTCTGAGAGAGCCGGGGAGGAGGCGAGTCCGCTGCTGGTTCCGCGTGAAGAGGTGAAAAAAGTCCTTATTGTGGTGTGTACGTCTGACCGGGGGTTGTGCGGCGGTTTCAATACGAATCTGGTGGAGAAAGCCAGGGTGTTTGCGAAAGAGAAGGCGGGTCAGGGCGCAGAGGTGTCTTACGTCAATTTCGGAAAGAAGGGGCGGGACTGGTGCCGTAAGCGGGGGCTGAGCATTGTCAATGAGTATGTCGGTATTGTGGGCGCCAAGTTTGATTTTTCGATAGCGATGGTTTCGGGGCAGCGGTTGATTGGTGCGTTTTTGGAAGGTGAATATGATGAGGTGTATGTTATTTACTCCAAATTTGTCAGTATGGCAAGACAGACGCCGTTGGTAAAGCAACTGCTTCCGATTCCGCCTGTGGAAAAAGCTGAATCAGTTGAGGATGCGCCGTATCTGCCGGAGCATATTTGTGAGCCGTCTCCGGCGGAGCTGCTGAGTGAGATGCTGCCGAAGAATGTGTATGTTCAGTTGTATAATGCGTTGTTGGAGACGTCAACGAGTGAACATGCGGCGCGGATGGCGGCGATGGACAATGCGACCAAGGCTTGCAATGATATGATTGGCAGTCTGACGCTGGCGTACAACAAGGCGCGTCAATCCACAATTACTGCTGAACTGATGGATATTGTGGGTGGGGCTGAGGCGTTGAAAGGATAACTGAGTGAGAAATGAAAAAATGAGAAATTTCTCACTTCTCACTTCTCATTTAAAACAATAACCGCGTATCGGTTGATGATAGGAGGTCTCTTAGGATGGGAGAAAACATCGGAAAGATAACTCAGGTCATGGGACCTGTTGTTGACGTTGAATTTGAGCAGGGAAAACTGCCGACTATATTGAGTGCGCTTCTGATTTCTAACCCCGCTATCAATGATGAGGTTGATAACCTTGTTGTTGAGGTGGCGCAGCATTTGGGGGATAATGTTGTTCGTACTGTTGCAATGGATGTTACAGACGGTCTGGTGAGGGGGATGCCGGTAAAGGATACGGGCAAGCCGATTATGATGCCGGTGGGACAGGCAGGCTTGGGACGTGTTCTGAATGTTGTGGGGCGCCCTGTGGATGGTCTGGGACCTATCAGTCAGGAAAAGATGATGCCGATTCATCGTCCGGCGCCGAAGTTTACGGAGCAGGATACTACGGTTCGCGTATTGGAGACGGGCGTGAAGGTTATTGACATGCTGGTTCCGTTCCCGCGTGGTGGTAAGATGGGGATGTTCGGGGGCGCGGGCGTGGGCAAGACCGTTATTATGATGGAGATGGTTCATAACATTGCGATGCATCATGGCGGTATTTCCGTATTTGCGGGCGTTGGTGAGCGTACGCGTGAAGGAAATGACCTGTATCATGAAATGAAGAACTCCGGCGTTTTGCCGAAAGCTGCGCTGATTTACGGACAGATGACGGAGCCGCCGGGTGCGCGTGCGCGTGTTGCGATTTCGGCGTTGACGGCTGCTGAGTATTTCCGGGATGTTGAGGGTCAGGACGTGCTGATGTTCATTGATAACATCTTCCGTTTTACGCAGGCGGGTTCTGAGGTATCGGCTCTGCTGGGGCGTATGCCTTCTGCGGTAGGTTATCAGCCGACATTGGCGGTTGACTTGGGCGCGCTTCAGGAGCGTATTACTTCGACAGATAAGGGGTCTATTACGGCTGTTCAGTGTGTGTATGTGCCTGCGGACGATTTGACTGACCCGGCTCCGGCGACTACCTTTGCACACCTTGACGGGACGGTTGTTTTGTCGCGGCAGATTGCGGAATTGGGTATTTATCCGGCTGTGGATCCGCTGGATTCAACGTCAAGAATTTTGGACGCCAACTATATCGGCGAGGAGCATTATCTTATTGCCCGAAAAGTTCAGAGAATTCTGCAAAAGTACAAAGAACTTCAGGATATTATTGCGATTCTGGGTATGGAAGAATTGTCTGATGAAGATAAGATAACCGTTGCCCGCGCAAGACGTATTCAGAGATTTCTGTCACAGCCGTTCAATGTTGCCGCAACGTTTACCGGCATGGCGGGAAAATATGTGAAGATTGAAGATACGGTTCGGGGCTTTAAAGAAATCTGCGAAGGCAAGCATGATGATTTGCCGGAACAGGCGTTTTACATGGTCGGAACGATTGAAGAGGCGGTTGAGAAAGCCAAAAAAATGTCTGAAGTGAAATAACCGGGGGAAATCATGGCTGAAAATATCAGATTGGAAGTAGTAACCCCTGAACAGTTCGTTGTCAGTGAAGAAGCGCAGATTGTGGTTGCGCCGGGCGTGATGGGCGAGTTCGGTGTATTACCCGGACATACGCCTTTTCTGAGCGAACTGAAACTTGGCACGATTCGCTACAAAGATGCTCAGGGTGTTGAGAGAGCGGTGTTTGTAAGCGGCGGGTTTGCCGAAGCGCTTCCTGACAAAGTAACGGTATTGGCTGAATCTGCCGAACGGCGCCGCGATATTGATGCAGAACGTGCTAAGATTGCTCTGGAACGCGCTCAGAAGCGGCTGGCTGATGCCAAAGAAGATATTGATTATGTCCGCGCAAGGGCTGCTTTGGAGCGGGCAATGCAGCGTCTGAAGGTTGCCTCGACCAAAAGAGCGCAATAAACAAAATCAGGTATGAAAGGGTAGGTCTGATAAAGGCTTACCCTTTTTTTGTGAAACCCCTCCCCCGACCCCTCCCCGAAACGGAGAGGGGAGACCTCACCCCTGCCCCTCCCCTGAAAGGAGAGGTGGAGTAAGGATGATGATGTCTCCCCCTTCCCTTTCAGGGAAGGGGGCCGGGGGGTTAGGTGAGCGACAGTCGAGGGACTTGATGAAAATTCAAAAGAAAAAAAGCGTCAGAACCGAAAAATCACCGGATACCGGCTTTCCGATTATCGGCATGGGTGCGTCTGCCGGTGGGCTTGATGCGTTTGAGCAGTTCTTCCGAAATATGCCGCATGACAGTGGAATGGCGTTCATACTGATTACCCATCTTGACCCTGATCATCCGAGCATGATGACGGAAATTCTTCAGAGGATTACTGAAATGCCTGTTCACGAAGCACAGGATCAGATGGCGGTTATGCCGAATCATGTTTATGTGATTCCGCCGAACAGAGACATGTCAATCTTTCACGGCATACTTCATCTCAGCGTCCCTGAAAATCCGCGCGGGCTGCGGATGCCGATTGATTTCTTCCTGCGCTCTTTGGCAGAAGAACAGGGGGAAAGAGCCATCGGCGTGATTCTTTCAGGAAACGGATCAGATGGCACACTCGGACTGAGAGCGATTCACGGCGCGGGAGGAATAACCTTTGTGCAGGAACCGTCTTCAGCCAGATATGACGGGATGCCGGTAAGTGCTATCCGAAGCGGTCTTGCCGCATACATTCTGCCGGTTGAAAAAATGCCGGAACAACTGATGAGTTACAAAAAGATATTGAGGAAAGGGAAAATAAAATCCGCGCTGCCTGCGCCTGTTATTATGGGCGAGTTCAGCAAAATACTGATGCTTATCCGGTCCCGGACAGGTCATGATTTTTCGTTATACAAGCAAAACACGATCCGGCGCAGAATTGAGCGGCGCATGAATATCCACTGCATTCAGGACGTCAGTAACTATGTCCGTTTTATAAAAGAGAATCCCGATGAAATTACGATTCTGTTCAAAGAACTCCTCATCAATGTTACTCATTTTTTCAGAGATTCAAAAGCCTTTGCCGTGCTGAAAAAAGACATTCTGCCGAAATTGTTTGCTGATAAACCGGATCATTATGTGTTCAAAATCTGGTGCGCCGGGTGTGCAAGCGGAGAAGAGGCGTACTCAATTGCTATTATTTTCAGAGAATACATGGATGAGTCCGGGCAGGATTTCAAAGTTCAGATATATGCTACGGACATGGATGATGATGCAATAAAAATCGCCAGATCAGGCATTTATCCGGCAAATATTACCATTGACGTTTCCGATGAACGGCTGCGCCATTTTTTTATGAAAGAAGAACTCGGATACCGTGTCAGAAAGGATATTCGGGAAATGATTGTCTTTGCCACTCACAATGTGATTAAAGACCCGCCCTTTAACCGCTTGGATATGCTCAGTTGCCGGAATATGCTGATTTATTTTGAAGCGCAACTTCAGAATCGGCTGATCCCCATATTCCATTATGCCTTGAAACCCGCCGGAATCCTGTTTCTCAGCCCTTCGGAGGGCATCGGAAATCTCGCCTCTGATCTGTTTGCGCCGATCAGTAAAAAATGGAAGTTCTATCAGGCAAAACCATCGCTTACTTCGGCACACAGGGTGCTGGTGGATTATGGCGGTAATATGAATGGAAAGCTGCCGGAGATGGTGAAAAAGAAAACGGAAAAGCCTGTTCTTGCCGAACTCATTCAAAAGGAATTGCTTAGGTTTTACGCGCCATCATCAGTGCTTTCAGATGAAAATGGAAATATTTTATATATTTATGGTGAAACAGGCAAATATCTTCAGCCTGCGCCCGGGCAGCCGAATATGAACCTCTTTGAAATGGCGCGGGAGGGGCTTCAGGCAGAACTCATGACGGCTATCCGCACAGCAGCCATGCAGAAAAAAGAAGTGATATGCAACTCTTTGATGGTTAAGACCAACGGCGGTATCCATGAGGTGAACCTGACTGTCAGACCGCTCACAGATTCGGAAGCATATTCGGGACTGCTCATGGTCAGTTTTGCGGATCTGAATCCTAAAGGAAAACCCGTGCGGAAAAGACGGATAAAGCCATCCAAGCGGGCTGAAGAACTTGAACAGGAATTGATTTATACCAAAGAAAATCTTCATGCCACGATTGAGGAACTGCAAGCATCGAATGAAGAGTTGAAATCCACCAATGA
>DYRC01000061.1 GCA_020718925.1 Desulfonema limicola | reverse complement strand
TGGTGAAACAGTTTCAGAAGGTATCGGATACGGAATGTTGCTTGCGGTATTTTCTGATGATAAGCTGCTATTTAATAATTTTTGGAATTATTATAAAATACATCTTAATTCTAATGGATTGATGAATTGGAAAATAGACGCTTTTGGAAATACGACTGGACAAAACGCAGCCACAGATGCAGATCAGGATGTAGCATTTTCTTTGATTATAGCTCATTATCGTTGGAATAGCAAAGGAGATATTAACTATCTTTCGGCAGCAAAAGATATGATAAACAAAATATACCAATATGAAATAGAAGCCGGAACTTATGTGATAAAACCCGGCGATGTATGGGGTGGCTCTGATGCAACAAATTTATCATATTTTTCTCCTGCTTATTATCGAATCTTTCAGGCAGTTACAGGCAATACTGAATGGAGCAAAGTAATTTCTAAAAATTATGAGATATTGATGAAAAGTGCAAATGCTTCAACAGGGCTTGTTCCTGATTGGTGTGATTCTGATGGAAAGGAAGTCTCTGCCTCAACAGCAAATAAATATTATCGAACTTTCAGTTATAAATATGGGTATGAAGCTGTAAGAACACCTTGGCGAATTGCTTTGGATTATCTTTGGTTCGGAGAGCAGAAAGCTACTGATTTTTCTAAGAAAATTGTAAATTTTATAAAAAATACTATCGGTATTGGAAATGTTAAGGACGGATATTTGCTTGACGGTACAAAAACAGGACAATGGCATAATAGTCCGTTTATAAGCACATTTGCCGTTGCTGCTATGGCTGTTGACTCTTCCTATCAATCCTTTTGTGATGCGGGATATACCGAAAGTGTTAATACGAGTGGCGACAATTATTACAACATGAGCATACGAACATTGATGCTCTTTGTACAAACTGGAAAATTCTATTTATATTATCTTTTGGGAGATATTGATTACAACGGCGAGACTAATTTAGCCGATGTGATTTTAGCTCTTCGGATTTGCTCAGGAATATATCCATCTGAATTAATTTATAAAGCTGATGTTGACGGAGATGGAAGAATAAGTTTGAGCGAGGCTATTTATATAATACAGATAGTTGCCGGTCTGAGATAATATAGGAGTTTTATAAAAAATAGCCATGAATCGCAAAATCAAAGTCTTAGTCGTGGATGACACGGCGTTTATGAGAAAAGCGGTTACTCAGATTCTTTCAAGCGATCCGGATGTGGAAGTGGCGGACAGCGCAAAGGACGGATATGATGCGGTACAGAAGGTCAAAGCCCTGAAACCGGACGTGATTACGCTGGATATTGATATGCCGGTCATGGACGGATTAAGAGCGGTTCGGCATCTGATGATTGAAGCGCCGGTTCCGATAGTGGTGTTAAGTTCTCTGATTAATGACGGATTTGTGATCTTTGAGGCATTGCGACTTGGCGTGATGGATTTTATCCCGAAACCTGCCGGGCTGATTTCTCAGGATGCAAAAGTCATCCGGCAGATGGTTGATCGGGTAAAACTGGCGTGCTGCATGAGGATTCAAAATGTCAGGCGGGTGCGGCTGCCCAGAACATGGGGCATTACGGAGCGGGTGGAAAAACTCTATTCTTACCGCCCCTTGGATTATATCGTGGCTATCGGCACAACCTTGAACGGTCCCAACACCATGATTCGGCTCTTATCCAAGCTTTCGCCGACAATTCCGGCAGCGGTGATTGTGGTTCAGGAGATTTCTCAAAAAATTATTTCATCGTTTGTAAAACGCTTCAATGATGCGGTTCCGTGGCGAGTCGAAGAAGCAAAAGACGGCGTGAACATTGAGCAGGGAACATGCTATTTGGCTTCTAATGAATTGTCGTTAAGTATTCAGACAGATTCAAAGGGGCATCCTTGTCTGAGTTACAAAGCCGGTCTTCCGAATCCGTTGAATCTGTTATTTATGTCGGCGGCGGCTGTTTTCCGACAGAATACTATCGGTATTTTGTTAAGCGGCATCGGCGATGACGGGGCTGAAGGGTTTGCGGCTATCAAAGAAAAGATGGGGCTTACGATTGTCAAAGACATTCGCGCCTGCGTGTTTCCCAATCTTACGGATAATGCGATTCGGGAAGGCGTCGTGGATATGATCTTGGATGAACCTAAGATGAGTGAAACTTTGGAGTCTGTGATGCGGTAAGATAAAAACTGCTGAACTATAAACTTTGTGATGGAAAAATAATTTTATGGAAATAAAAAAAGGTTATATCAAAGACTTCATATCTGAACAATTTGTAAGAAATACTCTTGAAGAAACAGAGGCAGTACAGGTTTTTTCTCTAAGTCTGGTTCAGGACTATGAGTATCCGAAAGAAAATATTCAGACACGCCCGCAATGGCGGGTGAAAGTCCGACCCTCAGATACCAAAAAGGAATATCCGGTTGATATTGCCGTATTCAGCAATGAAAATCATACTGAAGATAATATTGAAATTATTATAGAATGTAAAAAGCCGAATCGGAAAGATGGGAGAAGTCAGCTTGAAGACTATCTCCGATTTTCAAAAGCACGTATAGGTGTATGGTTTAATGGTCAGGAAAAGCTATTTCTGAAAAAGACGGAATTGAAGGGCAGAGTCTGTTTTGAAGACATTCCCAATATTCCGAAATATGGTGAACGATTAGAAGATATCGGATTATATAAGAGAAAGGACCTGAAACCGGCGTATAATTTGAAAAGCGTTTTCCGAACAATTCGGAATTATCTCGCAGCAAATGCCGTAGGAATTACACGCGATGAAATTTTTGCACAGCAGATTATCAATCTGATTTTTTGTAAAATATATGATGAACGATTTACCAAACCTGATGATACTGTTAAATTCCGTGCGGGTTTTGGTGAAAAAAACTCTGAGATTCGTAACAGAATCCGACTGCTTTTTGAGCATGTAAAAAATCAATACAGCGACGTCATAGAAAAAAATGATGAAATTCTGCTTGATGATAATGCTCTGACTTATTGCGTCGGTGAGCTTCAAATTTTTTGTATCATTGAGAGTGAGCGGGATGCTATTGCTGATGCTTTTGAAACATTTATCGGACCGTCTCTCAAGGGTGGACAGGGACAATTTTTTACTCCGCGAAATGTTGTAAAGTTAATTGTTGAAATGACAGACCCTACCCCTGATAATAAAGTGATTGATCCCGCTTGCGGCAGTGGCGGATTTCTGATCGAAGCTCTTCGCAAGATATGGAGAAATATTGAAGAAAGAGGATATTCCCTGAATTGGCCCGAACATGAAATTTATTCGGAAAAACAAAAGGTAGCCATAAAAAATATTCGGGGTATTGATAAAGACTCTTTTCTGAGTAAAGTTGCCAAAGCATACATGGCAATTATCGGCGATGGTCGCAGCGGCGTCTTCTGTGAAAACAGTTTGGATAATCCTTTGCATTGGAAAGCGTTGGCTCGTGATCAGATTCAGTTGGGCATGTTTGATATTGTTATAACAAATCCGCCTTTTGGTCAGAAGCTTAAAATTGATGATACATCTGTTCTTGAGTCATTTCATCTTGGACATAAATGGAGTTCTGACAAAAATACGGATATTTATGAACAGCAAACTCAGTTGTACGCCGGGCAGGCGCCACAGATACTTTTTATTGAGCGTTGTCTTGAGTTACTGAAGCCAAACGGAAGACTGGGAATTATCGCACCGGAAAGCATGTTCTGCAATCCGTCTCATCGTTATATTGTTCAATATATCAAATCAGTAGCACGCATTAACGCAATTGTCTCTTTGCCTGAAGAGCTTTTTCAGCCTTACACACATGCCAAAACATGTGCGGTTGTTATTGAAAAAATACCTACCGATCATGAAAAAGGACATAAAATTTTCATGGCAATAGCAAAGTGGTGCGGACATGATTCACGCGGATTATTAATTCCTTATGATGATATTCCCGCTATTATCAAAAAATATACAGAATTTAAACAAAACGGATTCCTGAAATATGACCATTTGGGATTTATCATAAATGAAAACGAGATATATGATAATGTCTATCTCCCGAAATATTATAATCCTGAAATATTGAGAAAATTGAAATCTCTCGAAAGTACACATGATCTTCTTTTGTTCGGAGATTTGGTAAAAGAGGGCATAATCGGTCTTTCTACCGGACATGAAGTCGGCAAACTTGCTTACGGAACAGGAAATATCCCTTTTATCCGAACATCAGATATTGCCAATTGGGAAATCAAACTTGATCACAAGCACGGTTTAAGTGAAGATATTTACAATGACTTGAAGGATAAACAGGATATACGCGAAAACGATATTTTAATGGTTCGTGATGGCACTTATCTTGTAGGTACATGCGCCATAATAACGCCGTCAGATACAAGAATTGTCTATCAAAGTCATATATATAAAATTCGCTCAAACGATCATAAACGTATTCATCCTTACTTATTGCTTGCCGTACTTTCCAGTCTCATTGTAAGGGAGCAGATTTATTCAAAACGCTTTACACAGGACATTATTGACACTCTTGGCGGGCGTATTCACGAGCTTGTATTGCCTATTCCGAAATCAGAAGAAAAGCAGAAAGAGATAATCGGACAAGTCAGAGAAGTAATTGAGATGAAAAATAAAGCGAGGGAACTGACAAAAAGTGCAGTGCTGAGTGTTGCTCAGACAGATGATACCGAAGAAGCTGTTGATTTGATACTAACAATATGAATTTTCATGAAAATAAAAAGTAAGGAACTCTATGAGCATACAAACCAAAATCATTCCGGTAGCAAGCGGAAAAGGCGGCGTAGGAAAAAGCATCTTTGCTGCAAGCCTCTCCATTGCCTTGGCTCGGCGGGGATATTCCACGGTTGCGGTTGATCTGGACTTGGGCGGATCCAATCTTTACACCTGTCTGGGACTTCCGAACACCCGTCCGGGCATCGGCGATTATCTGAAAGCCGGAAATCTCAAGTTTAAGGATCTGCTCACAGATACCGGCATTCCTAATCTGCAGTTTATCGCAGGCGATGGCAGAACGCCGTTTATGGCAAATATTTCTTATGATCAGAGATTGCTGCTTATCAGGGAGCTTAAAAAAATATCCGCCCATTATCTGATTTTGGATTTGGGTGCGGGCAGTATTTTCAATACGCTCAGTTTTTTCGGATTATCTTATAAAAGCATGATAATTACCAATTTTGAAACCCCGTCGGTAATGAATTTTATCATGTTTTTGAGAAATTTCATGTTCCGGCTGATTTCCAGTGTGGTGCGCCATAATCGCAAAGTATTGAATATGCTGATAGAAGCATTTCAGCAGCCCATGACGTCCGCGCCGATTACGGTAAATGCGATTATCGGAAAAATTGCGGCAGTTGATCTCACATTGGCAGAAGAAGTCAAAAAGACCTGTGAAAAATATACGCCCCGCATTATCTTCAATATGGGAGACCACCCTGATGATCTGAAGATATTGAAAAAATTGGATGCTTCACTTAAACAAGGGCTGTCGGTTCAGACGGAATATTTCGGATTTATTTTTTATGACGATACTGTGCGGTTATCCGCCAAAAAAAGAGAGGTGTTGATGAGTTGTTATCCTCAGAGCGTTGCGGCGCAGAATATTGAGCGTATTGCCAGCCGGGTGATAAACAACTGGGATCGTACAATAGAAAACAGCGCGGATCGGCTGGTTGCCGAGGTAAAAGAATTGTATCATAGGCGGAAATAAATTTGTTTGGGAGGTTATAATATGCCTGAAATATCAGCTATGCAGTTCAGTCGGAATCTTGATTCTGAAATAGAGCGTTGTATCAGTAATCATGAGGCGTTGAAGGTAAGGCGTGAGAAAGGAGAAGGTTTTGTTGTCATCGGAGAAAGTGATTGGAACTCTATTGAAGAGACTTTGTACCTCAATCAGTTTCCCGGACTGATTGCAAGCATCCGGGAAGCGGCTGAGGAATCCCTTTCGGAAGGAACGCCTCTTGAGGATATTGAGAATGTGGTCACATTATGAATAGATGGGAAAAGAAGTATCTTCAGATCACTTTTTTGGTTTTAATCGCATTGATGCTGCTGAGTGTCTCAAACGCTATGGCAGACAGAGATTACGATGATTATGCGTTTGAATCTGATAATCATCTGCGCTATACCTATTTCCCGAATTTGAAAAATCGGGTTTGGAAAGATAATACTTTGAAATGGTGGTATAATCCGTCAGATCAGGTATTTGATACGGAAAAAACTGTTCAAGCCATACAATATGCTGCGGCGAGTTGGGAACGTGTGAGCGGTATAAAATTTGTGTATATGGGGATTACGGATCAGGCGTTATCTGACAAAGGAGATGATAAACTTGTTATCGGCTGGATAGACGGGATCACGTTTATGAAGAGATTCGGAACTTTTCTTGCGGCATATACGCATATCTGGTGGAACGCATCAAATATCTATGACGGTGAAATAACCCTTAATGCAGACTTGTGGAAAATCAAATATAATGATTCTGATTTACAGGGAATTATGACGCATGAATTAGGACATGCGATGGGGCTTGCTCACTCAGATGAGCCTGAATCCATCATGTATGTTCCCTATCATTCTACGCAATATCAGAAAACATTGCGTGAAGATGACATCAATGCGGCGCGTGCGTTATATCCGATGATGGGTTCAGATAGCTGCTTTTCTGTTGATGATAATTTGAATATCATGGTAACATGCGCTGAATACAAGGGGATTAAATACAGATTTATTCTGAATTATACGTCTGATTTATATTGGAAAATGGATTTCAGCACATTGGCAGCTTCGGAAGGCGAAAACTGCATATTGCTTGAGGATGATTTGGCGTTGAATATACCCTGTGCCGAATATCAGGGAAATAATTACAGTTTTATTATGAATTATTCAGTAATTTCTGATGATTTATCAGGGATTTACTGGAAAATAGATTTGAATACCTTTAAAAAAACAGATTCTTTGTGATATGATGACAGTAAAACAAAGCCATTCGGTGATAAGCGTGAAGAACGGGGATAGGAGTGATGATGCCGATTAAATTGATGATAGTGGACGATTCCAAGCTGATGCGCCGGGTCATTTCCAAAATATTCGAAGGCAGCGAGTCTGTGCAGATCGTCGGAGAAGCCGAAGATGGCAAGCAGGCATTGGAACTGATTCCTCAATTAAATCCGGATGTCATTACACTGGACATCAATATGCCGGTCATGGACGGGCTTGCCGCGCTCAAGCATATTATGATCCGATTTCCCAGACCTGTGGTGATGTGCAGCACCCTGACCGAAGAAGGCACGGCGGTTACATTCGATGCGCTCAGGTTCGGGGCTGTGGATTTTATTCATAAACCATCTAATCAGCATCCTGAAAGTCTGGAAGCTCAATGTCAAAGCATTATGAAAAAAATCATTCAGGCTGCCGGGGTGGAAATCGGCGCGGTGCGCTATCTCAGAACCAAATCCAAAGAAACCGCGCCCAAATTGACGGCAGAAGATGCGGATTTCAAATGCAATTCAATCTGCGCGATAGGGGCATCCGAAGGCGGATACGGCGCACTGCTCAAAATTATTCCCCAATTGAGCGCGGGGCTGTCTGCGGCATTTATCATCAGTCTGCATGAAGTTTCAGTGCATACAGATGCGTTTGCCCGCTATCTGGATGAACACAGCGCGATTCGGGTGAAGCGGGCGGTGGAAGGCGAGCCAATCAAAGGCGGCGTATGTTATTTAGCGTCCCGCGAAGAATATGTAACAGTTCATTCGTTTTATGGGGAGTATTTGCAGATCAGTCCCGCGCCGTTTCCCGAACAACGCGGGGCAATCAATATGCTGATGTTTTCTGCTGCCGAAGTAATGAAAGAACAGGCAGTCGGCGTCATCCTATCCGGGACCGGCAATGACGGTATTCAGGGCTTATCTGAAATTCTGAGCAAAGGCGGCAGTGCGTATATTCAAATGCCTAAAAGCGCGCTTTACAAAGAAATGCCGGAATCCGCCCTTGAAAACTGCAAGAGTGCTGTTGTTCTGACAGTTCAGGAAATACCGGAAGCGTTCAACAAGCGATTTACTTCCTGATGTTCTGAAGGCAGAGATCGTTTCCTTCGGGATGAATCTCAAAAATCGCTTCAAACAAATCTGCGACATGCAGCATCGGGAGCGGTATGCCATCAGGTCCCGGAGGCGCGTGGCGATGCGTTCTGACCGTGAACCAAATCGGCACCCCATGTTTTTCGGCAAGACTCTTCAAGTCTGTAAATGTTTTGCGCGGAGCCTCATCAAACGGAAGCCCGTCAAGCACGATCATGCGGGGGAAAAAAATCCCCTGCTCCGTCAGATCATTGACCCGTTCTTCAAGCTTGGGTGCGCTGAACGTTTCCACTTTGAAGGTCATAATAAAGCGGTTGGGAAGAATGGTCTCCCAAAGCTGATCCGACACCTTCACCTTGTGCTGTGCCGCCAGATTGCGGAATACTTCTTCATATTGTAAACAGACCTTTTCCACCGGATTATTCAGGCTGATATGAAGAACATTGTTGTCTCTGAGCAGGCTGCTTAATGCAATCCGAACTAAAAATGCGGTTTTGCCTATGCCTGCGCTGGCTGTAAGCGCCCCGAATCCTCCGGCAGCCGGAATATTCTCGCCCATCTGCTTGAAGGGATCCTGGAAAAAAATTTCCTTTTTCACCATTTTCAATTTCCTTTCCTGAAAATTAATCACTTTTGCCGGAATCATTACGCTGCTTTCTTCTTGCTTTCCGCAGCTTTTTTCAGGAGTTCTTCGGCAATGTTTTTTGGGACTTGCTTGTATGTGGAAAATTCCATCGTGAACTGAGCCTTGCCCTGAGTGGATGAGCGCAATACGGTTGAGTATCCGAACATATCCGCCAACGGCAGTTGCGCTTCAATCACGCACATCACGCCCTCGTCCTGTGCGCCCACAATGATTCCGCGTCTCTGATTAAGCGTTCCCATAACCGTACCTTGAAATTCGGTCGGCGTCTCTACCACAACTTTCATAATCGGTTCGTGAATAACCGGGGTTGCTCTTCGGTATCCTTCAAGAAATGCCCCGCGAGCCGCAGCCTGAAATGCCATATCTGATGAGTCCACCGAATGAGACGCGCCGTCATTAATGGTAATCTTGACGCCGGTAACCGGAAATTCCATCAGCGGTCCCTTTGCCATACAGTTCTTGAAACCCTTTTCGCAAGCCGGGATATATTGGGTGGGGATTGAGCCGCCTTTGATCTCATTTTCAAAAATAAAATCGCCTTCATCCGTCGGTTCAATATATCCCGCGATACGACCATACTGCCCGGAGCCGCCGGTCTGCTTTTTATGCGTATAGTTGAACGCAGCTCGTTGCGTGATGGTTTCCCGATATGCCACGCGAGGCTGCCCCGTGCTGACTTCGGCATTGTATTCCCGGCGCATCCGCTCCACATAAACTTCCAGATGAAGTTCGCCCATGCCGGAAATAATGGTTTCATTGGTTTCATCGTCCACATGCGCTTTGAATGTCGGGTCTTCTTTGGTAAAGCGGTTCAAGGCTTTGGACATGTTCATCTCGGACTTGTTGTCTTTGGGAACAATGGCAAGCGAGATGACCGGGTCAGGCACATACATTGACGTCATGGTGAGACTTAACCCCGGAGCTGTGAAGGTATCGCCTGAAGCGCAGTCAATGCCGAACATTGCTCCGATATAACCTGATGGAATCATTTCTATTTCTTCGCTATGATTGGCATGAAGTCTGACCAGTCGCCCGATTTTGACCTTTTTACCGGTCCGGACATTCATCACTGTATCGCCTTTGTTTATCGCTCCCTGATACACTCTGATATAGGTAAGCTGTCCGTATTGACCGTCTTCAAGCTTGAACGCAAAAGAAACCAGAGGTTTTTTCATATCGGTGGATAATATAACCGTTTTTTCATTTTCTTCCGTATCCAAGGCTTCATTCTGAACATCAGAAGGACAGGGCAGAAACGCATTCACGCCGTTTAAGAGCGGCTGAACGCCTTTGTTTTTATAGGCAGACCCTATCATCACCGGCGTCAGTTCGCGTGTCAGCGTTCCTTTGCGAATCGCTTCAATGATCATGGCTTGGGTAATTTCTTTTTCTTCAAGCAGGGCTTCGGTCAGTTCATCTGAAAACATGGAAATCGCATCCAGCATCGCCTCGCGCTTTGCGTTTGCCTCTTCAAGATACTGCGCCGGAATCTCTTCTTCCCGCACGGTTTCCCCGTTATCCCCATCAAAATACAAGGCTTTCATCTTTATCAGATCAATCACGCCCTCAAACTTGATTTCAAGTCCCATAGGCATCTGTAAGGCTACGGCGTTGTGTCCCAGCTTTTCTTTCAACTGAACCATCACACGCTCAGGATTTGCGCCGCTTCGGTCGCATTTGTTGATAAAGGCGATGCACGGTACCTTGTAGCGTTTCATCTGCTGGTCAACGGTAATGGATTGAGACTGAACCCCGCCTACCGAACATAAAACTAAAATCGCGCCGTCTAACACTCTCAGAGAACGCTCCACTTCTATGGTGAAATCCACATGCCCCGGCGTGTCTATAATATTGATTTCATGGTCTTTCCACTCGCAAAACGTGGCTGCGGAGGCAATGGTGATGCCCCGCTCTTTTTCAAGTTCCATAGAGTCCATGGTTGCGCCGACGCCGTCTTTGCCCTTAACGTCGTGGATGGCGTGAATGCGCTTGGTGTAAAACAAAATTCTTTCGGTCAGAGTGGTTTTTCCGGAATCAATATGTGCGCTGATGCCGATATTTCTGACGTTGCTGATGTCGGTTTTCATACAACTGCTTCCTTGTTGATCTCCAAAATTTTGAGAATAAAAAAAAATCCCACATGGAAATCCGAATGTGGGATCATCTGAAATCTGTTCTGCTCACAGATAATTGTATTATAATATTGAATCAACATCACTTTGTCAAGAAAAAAATAACCCCCTCCTTGGGGAGGGGGCTGTTTTAAGAGATAACTTATCCCTTATTTTTTGATGCTGATGGTAATGGCGCGGCGGTTAAGCTTTCTGCCTTCTTCGGTCTTGTTGTCCGCTGCGGGTTTATTTTTGCCGAACCAACTGATCGTAATGCGGGAAGGATCAACCCGGAAAGTCTTTACAATATAATTTTTAACGCTCTGAGCGCGTTTGCGGGACAGATTCAGGTTATACTTCTCCGAACCGACACTATCTGTATGCCCTTCAACAGCAGCAACGGCTGTCGGATTGGCTTTCATAAAATCGGCGACTCTCTGAAGCTGGTCTTTATACATGGGTCTGACAACGGTTTTGTTAAATTCAAACAGCACCGTAACTTCGATTTTCTCTTCTTTTTTAGGCTCTTCTTTCTTTACCGGGGGCAGGATTTTGTCCGCGCCTTTGACCGGCTGAGATGTAGAAGGCTCTTTTGACATCTTTGTTTCAGGCTTTGTCACCGGCTTTTTGACTTCCGGCTTTTTGACTTCCTCTACCTTGACCGGCTTCTTTCCTTCTCCGCCGAACTGATAGGTAATCCCTGCGGTAACTGCAAAATCATTGGCAGTGTTGGTAATATCATAAAAATGGCGGACATCACCTCGCAGAGCAAGATTGTCGGTCAGAAAAACTTTGAGACCCAAGCCGTAATCAACGATTGCCGCGTCGTCTAACTTCTCTTTTCTCAGATTTTTATCATCGTCATATCTGTAGATCTGATAGCCGCCGCCAACTGCCAAATAGGGAACAAACATCTTATCGGGCATGATGTGGTAAAGAACTTCAACACGCGGAAAATAAACCATAGTCTGGTTATCCTTGCAATCGCAGCTATCTGTCTCTGAATCAAGCAGACTGAAATTCGCTTCAATGCCAAGATTCTGGGTGAAGTTGTAGCCTATCCCCAGATTGTACATCCGTCCGTTGTTGTCTATCTCTTTGTTGCTATCAAAACGATAGCCGCCTGCCGACGGGCTGATAGTTACAGCACCCTGCTTCACGCCTGCCAGAACATCTCCCGCGCACATCACAACAACTGTGAATACGCACATCAACACCATGAATTTTCTCATTTTCTTCTCCTCCTTAAAACTTCCGGTTAATAAAATAGAAAAATTTTGTTCCTTGTTCCACCTGAAAAAATATCCGACATATCTTAATACCCATTTTACCGATTTTTATCAATAAGAAAAATAGGGGGCAGCTTCAAATTTTAATCACTTTTTTTGAAGTTTAACAAATAAATACCTGATAATAAAGTGTATAAAATTATAAATCCGGAATAATTTCAACCGCGTTGGCAATATCTTTTCGGATCTGCTCGGAAAGCTCGGCAATGCCGGAAAATTTTTTTTCATCACGAATCCGTTCGATAAAATTGACCCGGATGATCTGTCCGTAAATATTTTCGTGAAAATCCGGAATATGAACCTCAACCGTATAAATATGATCGTCAAAGGTTGGGCTGTAACCGATATTGGCAACGGCTTTGTATTTTTTGCCGTCATATTCTACGGTAACCGCATATACGCCCATTTTAGGGCAGAGTTCATCTTGGAGTGTTAAGTTTGCGGTAGGAAATCCCAGCAGTTTGCCGCCCCGATTGCGTCCTTGTCCCACAGTTCCCCGAATCTGATAAAACCGTCCCAGCATTTTTTTTGCCTGAGAAACTTTTCCGTCTGTAACATATTCGCGGATTCGGGTGCTGCTGATTCGGGCAGAGCCGTTAAGCGGAGTCTGAATCCAATCCGCGATAATCAGTTCAAAGCCCATAAGATGTGACACGCTTTTCAGATAATCCAGATTGCCTTCCCGATTTTTTCCGAACGCATAATCCCCGCCCACGACCATTGCTTTCATGCCGATTTTCTGTATCAATATATCTTTCAGAAAAGACGGCGCGGTAATCGAGGCAAATTCCCGCGTAAAGGGAACGCGGATCAGCAGATCCAGTCCTGCTTTTGAAATGAGTTCCGCTTTCTGTCCGTACAGGGTAATCAGCGGCGGATATCCGTTTCCTTTCAGCACCCGAATCGGATGCGGCTCAAAGGTCATGGCAACGGACGTGCCGTCAATATCATCTGCTTTTTCAATCACTTCATGAAAAAGTGCCTGATGTCCGAGATGAACGCCGTCAAAATTTCCGATGGTAATGACAGCATTCTTAAACGGTTTGGTAATTTCTTCAATACTTCCGAATATTTTCATACTTATTTTTTTTGCCCTCAAAAATTGGCTTGACATGGATTATAAAAACATATATATAAAGCATGTTTTTTGAGAAATCAATCTTTTTTAAAAAATGCCGAAGTGGCGGAACTGGCAGACGCGCTAGGTTCAGGGTCTAGTGGGGGGTCCCCCGTAGGAGTTCGAGTCTCCTCTTCGGCACCACAACAATAAATAAAGCCGTAATCTCTTAACAGAGACAGCGGCTTTTGTATTTTATCATTATTCGGGAAGCCCATAATAACAGTAAGTTCAGCCGTCAACTGCAACAGATGGTTAGGAAATCGTTTACATTCAGCCAGTCCGCCTCTGCCTGTTCTTTCTCCAAATCAGCTATTGAGAAACCACATCAACTTTGTGCTGCAATTTTTCCTCAAGAAAATTGCCGAGTCCGGCTAAATCCAGCAATAAGACGCCGGATTTTCGCTATCTTTTCCGGCGTGTAAGCCGCATCAGCCCAGTCCTAATCTGCATCCTCAAGCATGGCATGAATCTTTTCTATCCACTCCGGTGTTGTGGGATTTTCCGCACTGTGATAGCCCTGCACATAAGGCTTGATGTCAATGACCGGCGTACCGTCAATGGCTTCAAGACCCTGAACTTTCAAGATATTGCCGTTTCTCTCAAGCAGTTTTACCGCAGTAACCAATACCGGATTGGGTCTTGCGGGGCTGCATGTTGCAAAAATACCCCTTTTGGGCATTTCTTTCAATCCCATCGGATGCACTTTGGTCAGTTTGCGGCTTTCAGGCGGAACTTTGTGCGCCCAGAACAAGACCAGAATATGAGAATATCCGTCAATATCATCCAAAAGCTCTGCCAAAGCAGGATCCATGACAATTTCAGAACTCATGTTTCTGATTTTATCCCGCTCTGCTTTCACATGTCGGAGCTTTTCTTTTAAGGTGATGCCGTCTTTGTCAGAGCGCAGTGTCGGCTCTTTGATCCCGCTTCTGATGAAGCCTATGGGTTTTAAAATGATTTCTTCCATTTATTTTTCCTTTAAATCTTAAAATTCAACGATTCAGATGTTTTATGATAGCGGCTCCGATTCCGCCACCCTGACCGTCTATCACACAGATTCGTTTCTTCAATTTTGTTCAATGTCCGTGAGAATGCGGTTCCGCTTCATGCCCGGGATGGTCATGGTTATACAACTATTCAGTTTGAAAAAACAGGTTTTTGTCCGAGCCTGCCATAATCCTTTTTCATTTCCGCATAAACGGGTTTTCCCACCATAAAAGCATAAATCTCATCTGCTTTTTTCTCAGGGTCAATATCTTCAAATGCTTTGGGATACAGAATCTTGGCAATGGCATAAGCGTCTGCAAGCGCACTTTCAATATTTGTGGTATAAGAATTGAATGGCAGCAGGGAATACACCCGTTTATTCTGAAATGCTTTCAATGCCT
This sequence comes from Desulfonema limicola, assembly GCA_020718925.1. GTDB lineage: Bacteria > Desulfobacterota > Desulfobacteria > Desulfobacterales > DYRC01 > DYRC01. The sequence goes on along the minus strand of DYRC01000061.1, from coordinate 362 downwards.
TGTAATATTCGGGGGTTTTAAGCACATCCTGCTCCACCAATTTCAGTCCGCCGCCATCAATGAAAATCACATCAGGATTGACAGCCAACAGCTTTTCTTTATCAATAAAAACATGGCTGCCCTCCGAAGACTGAAGGCTTTCTGCAATATTTTTCGCATTCGTCCATCTGAGCGGGATATAATTTTTTTCCGTGCTTTCAATCCCGAAAGCTCCTCTGAATCCGATACCGCCCACAAACACGCCCGATTTTTCACTGTCCTGTATGGCTTTTGTTTTTTCCTGAAGCTCTTTGCGGGCAGATTCGATAAACTGAATCACCGCTTCAGCCCGCTTATCACGATTGAGAATTTTTCCGGCAAGT
>DYRC01000405.1 GCA_020718925.1 Desulfonema limicola | reverse complement strand
TATCAGCACGTCTGGGCTGGTCTTTCCAAGTATTCAGTCCTTTTGCCTTCAATCGTTTCAGATATGCCTTGTATCTTTCCAGAAGTGCGGGAAGATTCAGTCCGGTCCCGCCGAACACATCGGACAGCCGGTCCAGCGGATCAAGAGCCGGAATCGGCAGTTGCCCGCCGATCAGATCATAAGTAAAAGCATCATAAAGACAGGCTTGAACAAACGGAGAAGCAAACCGGCACACATAGCTTTTTTTCCCAGTTTCATTTATTACAGTCGTTTCATCAATGATTCCGTTCAGATACAGATAAGCGCACCATTCTGACCGAATGCTGAAAGGTATATCGGATTTGGAGAACAATTCCGATACATAGCCCGCATACTTTCCCTGAGCCTTTTTCACCAGATTCAGTATGGTGTTGTTCCATTCCCTGCGAAGCGAAGCCTCGAAAACATCTTCCCATACTGCTATGTCAATCGCTTTGTCTGTTCCGGGATTGTATTTTTCTGTCAGCAGTTCCCCGAACCAGCCCACCAGCCCCGGCTGACCGCGTGCAGATTTATAAATCCGACTCACAACTTCGGAATCAACATTCTGTCCGCTTTCTTCCTGATACTGATCAAACAAATCCCGGACTTCTTCTTCTGTAAAATTCGGAACATGAAGAGATCGCTGAATATTGAACGGAGAACCGCGATCACTTCCGACTCCGAGTACCGCTCTCACGCCGATAAGCGCAAGTGCGTGAAGAAGATAACTTTCGCGTTTGAGATACATATCTCTGAAAAGAGTAACCAGCCGGTCAATAACTTTTGAAGGCAGACTGTCGAATTCGTCAATAAACAGAATCACAGGGCGATCAAAAAGCGCTGTCTTTTTAGAAAACAGTGCTTTGAACGACTCCCAGTTTATCGGAGATGGGATTTCCTTTTCAAATGTTTCCCAAAAAAGCAGCGGTGTTTTTTCCAGAAATTTCTCATCAGGCTCTTCGGCATCCATCACAATCCCCTGCACAGACATTGTTCCGAAAATAAATCCGGTGCCGAATCGTTCTGCAATTTCCTTTTTCACCTGCCGCATCAGCCATGTTTTGCCGGTCTGTCTCGGCGCCCATATTGTGAAATAATGTCCGCCGCATTCATCAGCATCGCCGATAAGATTCTCGGTACAATTCCGAATGAGTTCTTTTCTGGAAACTGTGAAATGCTTTCTCTCATCCACAGGTCCGTAAGAATGAAACCGTCTCATGCTTTTCTCCTCCAAAAACATTGATGGCAGTAAATTTGCCGTGATAATCAGTATTTTTCAAAATCTGTGTCAGTATCCGAACCGGACGCACAATGACTGCCGCTTTCTCTGTTCCGATGTTCCGTCTCTGTATCCTGTTTTTCATCTGACACTCCGAAAAGTTTATGCTTCTCCGGCTGTATAAATATTTCAAACAAATTCTGAAGTTTTTTCCGGTTGCTGTCCGAAAGCCCGGAAATCGTTTTTATCAGATCCGCTTCGTTATCTTCTTCTCTGTTTTCAGGGACTTTAAAAAACAAAGCGGTTTTTTGCAGGCGTTGAGCCTGAGCCATAAACTCCTGACTGCCGGCTGCCATCTGTTCGGTTGAGGAAACATTTTCCTGCATCACCTGTTCCAGTTGCTGAATCGCTTGGTCCACATGGGAAATACCTTCAGCCTGCTCTTCGGATGACACACTGATCTCATTGACCAATTCGGATGTTTTCTGTATCCCGTCAATCATTTTGGTGATACATTGTCCGGCATCTCCGGCGATTCTTAAACTTGAAACCGAAAGCGCGTTGATCTCTTTGGCAGCTTTCTGACAGCGTTCGGATAATTTGCGGACTTCCGAGGACACCACCGCAAAACCCTTTCCATAGTCACCGGCTCTTGCCGCTTCTATGGCAGCATTGAGTGCCAGCATGTTGGTTTCCCGGACAATCTCTTCAATGATGCGTATTTTTTCGGAAATCAGCGTTAATGCCTGAATGGTTTCATTCACCGCCTTGCCGCCTTCACGAGCGTCCTGAGCGGTCATATTGGCAATTGAGGCGGTCTGATGAGCATTGTCCGCATTGTTTTTCACAATACTGCTCATCTGCTCCATTGAAGCGGAAATCTGCTGAATACTTGCCGCCTGCTGAGATGCGCCCTGAGAAATCATCTGCGCGCCTGAACTCATCTGTTTACTTCCGCTGGCAATCTGTTCCGAAACGCCTTTAGCATCAACAGCAAACAGGATAAGGCTGTCCGTAAGTTTTCGGATGGCAGACAGCACCTGACCGGTTTCATCCTCGTTATGTTTTTCAACTTTCTGCGTCAGATCCCCGTCTGCCAGCCGCTGTGTTACTTCCACCGCATGATACAGCGGCGTTGTGATGATCCGGCTGATTTTTCCGATAAATAAAAAACCGGCAAAGATGACAAGCAGGGTAACGGCAAAAAGAATCATCACTGTTTTTCGATAAACAGCAGATGAGTTTTTGCTTGCCTGATCCGCGCCTGCCAATACAATATCTGTAAGCTGATCAATATGCTGCCGCAAGTTTTCAAATTTCTGATTAGCCTCGCCGACAGACAGTTCCATAGCCGAACTTCGTTTTTCAAGCGGAAGTGATGCACACAGCTTTACCACTTTTTGGGAAATCTCTTTCCATTCTTTTCGGGCAGTATCATATTTTTCAATAATCGCAAACTCCTGCTCCGTCTGAGCCAGTTTTTTGTATTTTTTCCACCGCTCATCGGATTGCTGCATATTTTCATTATAAAAATCAACAAATCCGGTGAATTTATCTGATTTGTTATCTGTAAAAATCAGGGTTCGTTCCGCGCTTATCAACTGCCACAAATCCCGATCCGCTTCAATCAGATAGTCCATCGCAGGCATTTTGCTTGAAAAAATATCTTCCACATTTTGCCGGATACTATGGCTGCTCCAATATCCTGTAGCACTGATGAGAATGGTAAAAAACACAGTCGCCGAAAAACCGGCGGTCAGCTTATGTCTGATGCTGAGATTATAAAACTTTTTGTGAATAGACATATTACCTCCGATAATCAGGAAAATGACAATTCTTTCCAAATCAGCCGTTCAAATCCTATATACTTGAACTCCATCAGAAAATCAAGCAGAGGGTATGCCCGCGGCGAACTATCATAGTCAGATCGGCATAGCCGCGTTCAAGCGAAGCTTCGGAATCCATGGTATAAAACAGATCGTTGAAAAGAAGCGTAAGAAAAGCAGTGTTGATTGTCAGTTCATTTGCCCATCGGTAATCCCGATTGTCAAATACTTT
>DYRC01000404.1 GCA_020718925.1 Desulfonema limicola | reverse complement strand
GAAAGCTTTACCTGATGCTGAGGAAATTCATCATCACGAGCATCTTTATCCCGCTTTTTATCGCTTCCCATCATAAAACTTCCCGCAGGAATTTCCACGAATCCGAGATTATCATCTTTCGGCAGATAAAAATTTGCAGGGTCAAATCGGGGATCGCCCAGACGAGCAAGCGCGTTTCCGGCTGATACCCGCTCTTCAGGCTTGAGAATCGTATCTGCTTCAATTGCCGCAAGCAGCCAGCTTATTATCCGTTTAAGCACTGCCTTGCCGACACGATTGACTGCCAAGCCGATTTCGATCAGAGCTTCTGCCGCAATTTCCGCAAGCCGGAATTCTGTCGCATCGTTGCTGTCAGCTTCATTCACCGAATCCGGACAAAGCTCATTGACTGCCGCAATTGCCTGCCCCGGACGATGTGTCAGCGACGCATATCCGGTTGCCAGCACAAACACAATCCGCCAGAGATTCGGGTCTTCGCGCACTAATTTTGCGGCTTTTGCGGGATAGTCCTCATCTGCCGTCAGATGACAGGCAGCCATAAATTCCTGAAACGTGCGATGCGGAAAAGTGTATGCGTTGGGTTTATGCCGGATCAGAAGCCCGGCGCGTTCCCGGACATACTTGACAAAATCGCCTGCTTTATCCCAACTCCCGCCGAGATACTCCGCCAGCCGCTCCCGAAGCATTCCCTCGGCAATATCGGCAGTACCTTCACAGCTTCCGGCAGAATGGGCATGAAACGCCACATCATACAGTCCGGCTTCAAGTTCTTTCATTTGAAGTTGCGGAATATTCAGAATTTCCAGAATCCCTTTTTCACTGCCAATGCGCCCCTGCCACCGCTGAAGCAGCAACTTCGTTGTCTCCTGATACAATTCCACCCGGTTATCAGGTAATTTCCGAGAGCCATGAAGCATCGCCATAACGGTCAAAAGCAGCGGACGCTCGGCAAGACCACGCAGATCCGGGCGCGTTGCGGCGGACTTCAGCTCTTTGGTTCGTTCTTCCGCGTCTTTCGTGAACCGCCCTTTAGCGGCAAGCTCCCGATACCACGCGGAAACAAAATTCTCAATCTGCTCTTTGCTGAACGGCGTGAGCGTTGCCTGATGAAATCCGTGCAGTTGATAGTTCTGACCGATGTAGGCATAAATCCGGCAGGTTACAAGATAGCGGTGCTGGCTGTATTTGCGGGCAAAGCAGTCAATGATTTTCACTACGGATTCCCGCAAATCGCTCGGCACTTCGTCCAATCCGTCAAGCAATATCAGATACGGCGTTTTCGGATTGAGAAGCCCGTCATACAAATCTGTCCAAAACGCAGACAAGCCCGGCAAAGCGCGGATGGTTTTTTCAAGATAAGCAAGCATCGGCTCGTGGCAATCGCAACGGCAGTCTTTCGTAATTCCTGCTGCAAACTCCCGAAGAATAATCCGAACCGGAAGCAGAACGCCGTGTTCCCAAGAACCTGTTGTTTCAAGCCGATCAAGCCATTGTTCGGGCGTATCGCTTTGTCCTGCCTGAGCCATGAGATATGCCAGAAAATTAACCAGCGTGGATTTTCCAGAACCCGGATCGCCCAGCAGCACTAATTTGGATTTGCTATCAAGCATTTCCTGAGCAGAAATCCGCTTTGCTTCCGCCTGCTTGGACAGATAATGCCGCACTTCGTCTTCGGATTTGGGCTTTTCAAGCTCGGTGGTATCCAGCGCAATGTAAATATCGGAAAGCCCGATGACTTCCCCGCTTTTGGGATTCGCATAATCCGGGTCAAGACTTGCCCAGGGAAGATGATCGGTTTCAGTTGCCAGTTCTTTCAGATAGCGGAGGCGCAACAAAGTTTTATCCGGCGGCGGATCGCCGGGATTGATAGTGATGGTATTGTTATCGCCCGAAACCATCACATTGTGGTCAGCATTACCCTGAATATTGATTTTGCTTTCTGACATAAGTACCTGTTCGCAAATTTTTTCGTATCTTGTAGGGGCAACCCCCTGTGGTTGCCCTGTCCTATGATTGCAAACGTAAAGGGTAAGCACAGGGGCTTACCCCTACGCATTATGCCTGAAAATATGTTTATCTACTTAAAACGGCATATCATTCATGCTGAAAATTGCTGTCAGCATGGATATTACGATAAATCCCACCACCAACCCCATCGCAAGAATCATTGCCGGTTCTAAAAAGCTGATCAGGCGTTTAACCAGATTTCTGACGGTTTTCTCATAATTATCTGCCACGCGCAGAAGCATCTCATCCAGCCGCCCGGATTCTTCGCCGACCATAATCATCTGCACCGCAAGAGACGGAAAAATTCCCGAATCACCCAAAGGCTTTGACAGCCGCTCGCCTTCTTTGACCCGCTCATGGATTTTTATCATCGAAGCTGCAATCACCCGGTTGCCGATAATATCTTTGACTAAATAAATTGCCTGCAAAATCGGAACGCCGCTTTTAACCAGCGTTCCGAGCGTTCTTGCAAATCGGGCAACTTCGATTTTTTTCACCACATCGCCGATTACCGGAAATTTCAGATTATATGTATCCAGTTTCAAGCGACCTGATGGCGTTTTTATCCATCGTTGAAACAAAAAAGCAAGCCCCGCGATAACAGCGGCTATCAGCCACCAGAAGCTTTTCAGAAATTTACTGGTTTCAATCAGCAGCATGGTTGAAAACGGAATAGCCTGCTTCATGTCGGCAAAAATAATGGAAAATTTGGGAATCACAAAGGTCATCAGGATAATGATGGAAATGCCGCCCACAAACACCAGAAAAATCGGATACACCAATGCTGAAGTGATGTAATCTTTCAATTCCTGCGAGGTTTCCAAAAAGACGCCCAGCCGCTCCAATACCGATTCCAAAACGCCGCCTGCTTCTCCGGCGCGAATCATGTTCACATAAAAATTGGAAAATGCTTTGGGATATTTTGCCATAGCATCGGATAAATAGCTTCCGCCCTGAACCGCCTTTAAAATATCTGCGATAATCTCTTTGAATTTATCGTTTTCCGTAACGCTGATCAGCACAGATAAGGCGCGATCCACCGGTAAACCGGCTTGCAGCAGCGCGCCTAAATCCTGCGTGAACAGCATCACGTCTTTGGTCGAAATTCGCCTGAATACGGAGATGAGGCTTTTGGATAAATCAATGCTGCTTTTGCCGGATTGCGTAATTCGGATAGGGAGATAGCCCATATCCTGAAGCTTGCCTGCCGCGTTTTTCTCATCCGAAGCGTCCAACGTTCCTTTGACGATTTTTCCCGAACCGTCTGCGGCTTTGTATGAATATAATGACATT